>CAYPWA010000190.1:0-3080 GCA_964414325.1 uncultured Sulfurovum sp.
CCACCGCACTCGTTCTACTGATGACACCTGCAGGTCTCGCACTCTTCTACGCAGGAATGTCAAGAACAAAAAATGCGCTCAACACATATGCGATGGTCATGGGTGCGTTCGTACTCGCATTCGTTGTATGGGTGATCGCAGGATACTCACTGGCATTCGGTACGGCTGAATCTGCAGGTATTCAGAAGTTTATAGGTGGACTAGGTAACCTCTTCCTCTCCGAGACAAAGTGGACAGATCTTAGCGGTACCTATCCTACCTTTGTCTTTATCGCATTCCAGGGAACCTTCGCTGCGATTACCGTTGCGATCGCTTCAGGTTCTGTGATCGGTCGTATGAAGTTCTCTACATGGATGGTCATCGTAGCACTTTGGGGACTGGTCGTCTATGCACCGATCACCCACATGGTATGGGGTGGAGACGGCGCACTTCTGTTCGATGCAGGTGCACTTGACTTCGCCGGTGGTACTGTTGTACATATGAACGGTGGTCTGGCAGGACTCGTACTGGCTATCCTTGTAGGCAAAAGAGCAGGATATCCAAGACTTCCTATGAAACCTTTCAGTATCATTTTCACCGCTGCGGGTGCTGCGATCCTTTGGTTCGGCTGGTACGGATTCAACGCCGGTTCCGCATTTGGTGCGAACGCAATCGCAGGTGTGGCACTGTTGACAACGACAGTAGCGACAGCGGCAGCGGGTCTTACATGGCTGCTTGTTGAGTGGATCGTCTACAAAAAGCCGACACTGCTTGGTATTGCATCCGGTATCGTCGCAGGTCTAGTAGCGATCACTCCTGCAGCAGGGTTTGTTTCTGTAGGCGGTGCGTTCATCGTCGGTATCGGTGGTGCACTCATCGGATTCTTCGGTGTTGTCAAGCTCAAGAAGATGTTTGGTTACGATGACTCTCTGGATGCATTCGGTATCCACTTCCTCGCAGGTCTCTGGGGTGCATTGATGACCGGTCTTCTTGCACTCAACGACAAAGAACTGCTTTGGGACGGACCGATGAAAGAGAGCGGTGACAGAATGGGTCAGTTCATGGTTCAAGTAGAGTCAGTCGTCGTGGTCGGACTCTGGACACTGATCGGTACTGTAGTTGTCTACTACATCGCAAGTGCACTCACAGGCGGTTCAAGAGTCGATGCCGAAACAGAAGAGATCGGTCTTGACGAAGCGGTACACGGTGAAAAAGGTATGAACCTTTAATGGTTCATCCTCTGTAAAATACAGGTTATAAAGGATCAAAAGTATGAAAAAAATAGAAGCAATCATCAAACCATTCAAACTGGAAGATGTCAAAGAGGCGCTCGTTGAAGCGGGTATCGAAGGGATGACCGTCTCCGAGGTCAAAGGTTACGGAAGACAGCAGGGACACTCTGAACTCTATAGAGGGGCTGAGTATGTCGTGGAGTTCATCCCCAAGATCAAGATCGAGATCGTCGTTAGCTCAGATGAGTATATGAACAAAGCGATCGAAGCGATCAAAAGTGCCGCCAAGACAGGCAAGATCGGTGATGGGAAGATCTTTGTCTCCGATATCTCCAAAACCATCCGTATCCGTACGGATGAAGAGGATGAGGAGGCATTGTAGCCCTCCTTCACCCTTTGTTCTCACGTTGAACGTGGGAACAAAACACTCAAACTTCTCTTCTCAACCTCTCTATCTTCTCCTCACTTCCCACGATCGACCACATCACCTCATCTGTACCAAATTCACGCTCTATTTGTGTGATCCCATATGTTCTGAGCCTATGAAGCATCTTGTCTACCTCACTGTAACTTGTCGTAAACATATGGGTAATCTGCTTCTCATAAGAGATAATCTCCTCCATACCCAACACATCTTTGACAGCCTGTGCGTACGCCCTTGCCATCCCTCCGGTACCCAGCTTAATCCCGCCGAAGTAGCGCACGATAAAGACTGCACACGCCACCATCCCCTCTCCACGCAGTACGTTGAGCGCAGGAAGCCCCGCACACCCTTTGGGCTCACCATCGTCACTGCTGTTCTCTACGATCTGATCATAGTCATTGAGATAACGCATGGCGTAAATGACATGATTGGCTTTGGGATGTTGCTGTTTGAGTCTCTCCTGCAGCCCTTCAGCCTCCGAAAAAGGAACAAGGTGTGTGATGAATTTGGAGCGTTTCACCTCGGTCACACTTTCACAAGCACCTTCAACTGTCCGCAAAAAACGCCTCCATCCTCTTGTAGCCTGTATAAAACAGCAGTCCGATACCTATCCCGATCACGTCAGCAACCACATCCAGGGTATCTGCACATCGTGTCGGTGTACAGGCTTGTGAAAGCTCGATCAGCACAGCATACCCTAGCAACCACATCACACTTTTCCACCATACCATACGGTAAGAGAGCATCAACAAGAGCATCAGCACGGCAAACGCAAGAAAATGGAGTGTTTTATCCGAAAGCCCCTCGAACTGCGGGGCGACATCCTGCGGCAAAAGAGCAAGGATGTAGCTCATAACCAATGCGAACCAGAAGGTGATACGTACCAGTCTACTGTACTGTGCAGACATTCACCCTCTTTACGATCAGATCAACGAACTTGTCACTGTCATTCATACATGCTGCGACACGATAATCCTCATACTTGAGTTTCTGCGCGATCTCCCTGTGTTCAATATCAAGTTCAAAAATGGTTTCGGAGTTATCGATAGTAAAAGCAAGTGGATAGATAACGACCTTTCTATGTGTCGGATTGCGTAGTACATCCGCCAGATTGGGCTCCAACCACGCTGACGAGCCTACTTTGGATTGATAGACCAGTTTGATATCCCGAAAAACGATCCCACGGCATGAGAGATAGGTCTTTATCGCCGAGACATTCCGCTCTACCTCTCTTTGGTAGGGATCTCCCGCATTGATGATACTCATGGGCAGTCCGTGTGCAGAGAGCAGCAGATCATACTCCGAAGTCTCTACACCCTCCATCGCTTCCATGATCTTCTCTACTGAGGCTTCAATATAATCATAGTCATCATAGTAGGGATCGATCAGTGTGATCTTGGGACGGTAGCCCATCGCTTCACACCGCTGCTCAATATCCTCTACCG
>CAYPWA010000191.1:0-3077 GCA_964414325.1 uncultured Sulfurovum sp.
CTTCGACCCCCTGGTCCCAAACCAGGTGCGCTACCAGACTGCGCTACACTCCGTAATAAAAAGGACTGCAATTATAGTCAAAAGGTTTCTTTTTGTCAATAGTTTTTCCCAAAAAAGAGAAAAAAGTGTGATTTTGAATGACACCTGAGCTTCTTTTGGCTTTATTGAGTATAATAAAAACGTCTATTTTCAAGGAGTCGGGCAGTATGGACAGTATATTTGAACAGATCAACAGTATTCTCGCATCGGTGTTTTTCTTCGATATCTTCTTCGGGAAGGTGGAGGGCTCCTCCATGCCATTTATCGTTGCATGGCTGGTTGCCGGTGGGGTCTATATGACTTTTCGTTTCGGCTTTATCAATGTACGGATGTTCTCCCATGCCTACAAAATCCTTACGGGGAAATACCGTACTGCCGATGATGACGGAGAGATCACACCCTTCCAATCTCTGACCACCGCACTCTCCGCAACCGTCGGACTGGGGAACATTGCGGGGGTTGCCATCGCCATCGCCGTGGGAGGCCCGGGGGCGACCTTTTGGATGATACTGGCAGGTTTTTTCGGAATGACTCTGAAGTTCACCGAAGTGACCCTTGCTCAGATATACAGAGAGAAACGCCCTGACGGACGGATCATGGGAGGAGCGATGCAGTACCTCTCCAAAGGACTTGCCGCCAAAGGGCACAAACAGACGGGGAGGGTGCTTGCGGCACTTTTTGCCGTACTTGCCATCGGTGGCAGTCTGGGCGCGGGGAATGCCTTCCAGACCTCACAGGCGCTGGGTGTGCTAACAGACAGAGTTCCCTTCTTCGCCCACTACCCGATTGTCTTTGGGCTGATCATGGCAGCTGTCGTAGGCTTCGTTATCATCGGAGGGATCAAGCGGATCGCCTCGACTGCGGAGAAGATCGTGCCACTGATGGTGCTTATCTACCTTGCCGCATCGCTCTTCATCCTCATTTTTCACGCCTCTCAAGTACCCTCAGCGATCGCCACCATTTTCCATGAAGCCTTCACGCCTTCTGCTGCGGTCGGCGGAATGATAGGGGTGCTTGTACAGGGCTTCAAACGTGCTGCTTTCTCCTCTGAGGCGGGGATCGGATCGGCAGCCATCGTCCACTCCACCGCGGCGGTCAAATACCCTGTTCGTCAGGGAATGGTCGCACTCTATGAACCCTTCATCGATACGATTGTCATCTGTACGATGACCGCACTGGTGATCGTCACCACAGGGGTTTACGATCCGCACGGTGCTTTCGGGGATCTCGTACAGGCAAAACAGGGAGCCGCACTCACTGCCGCAGCATACGGTACGGTGATCTCATGGTTCCCTGTGATCCTCTCCGCCTCCATCATTCTGTTTGCCTTCTCCACGATGATCTCCTGGTCCTACTACGGGGAACGCAGCTGGACCTATCTTTTCGGAGAGAAGTATACACTGGTCTACAAGCTGATCTTCATCTCTTTTACAGTGATGGCATCGATCACCAGTGCTTCGGCAATGCTAGAGTTCTCCGATCTTCTTATCCTGACGATGTCACTGCCCAATATTATCGGTCTCTATATCCTTCAGGGCGATGTCAAAGCAAACCTCGATCTCTATCTGCAGAAGTTAAAAAACGGAGAACTGGATGAGGAAACAATAAAGTAGTGAAAAGTAGTGAGTAGAAGGTTGGCAGGCAATGCCTTGTGCCAACCTGCAACTATATCAATGCTACGCTTCTTTCACCCTCTTCAAGGTGTCCGATCACATAGCCGTCGGTATTGGCAAGTACCGTATCGACATCTTCAGGTTCGACGACCCATACCATCCCTACACCCATATTGAAGGCACGGAACATCTCCTCCTCTTCAACATACTGTGACATAAATGCAAAGATAGGTAGGATACGGATATCATCTTTCTTCACCACCGCACGGATACCCTCCGGCAGTACACGCGGAAGGTTCTCTACGATCCCGCCTCCGGTAATGTGTGCCAGTGCTTTGATATAGGGCTTGTTAGCCTTGTACTCTTTGACATAGATACGTGTCGGCTCCAGCAGCGTCTCCAGCAGCGGTCTGCCCTCGAACTCCGTCTCTAGACTCATCCCCAGCTTGTCGAAGAAGAGCTTACGCACCAGAGAATAGCCGTTGGAATGCACACCCGAACTTGGCATAGCGATGAGAGTCTGCCCCGCTTTGACATTGGCGACGGTATCCATCTCGCTGCGCTCGGCAATCCCTACGGCAAATCCTGCCAGATCGAAGTCATCCTCGGCGTACATTCCCGGCATCTCCGCCGTCTCTCCGCCCACAAGAGCACACTCACTTCGACGGCAGCCCTCGGCGATCCCTGCAACGACATCCTTGGCATTTTGGGGCAACAATCTACCCGTTGCGTAGTAGTCCAAGAAGAACATCGGTACCCCGTTGTTACAGATGAGATCATTGACACACATAGCGACCAAATCGATCCCTACGGTATCGAGCTTACCGCTCTCAATGGCGATCTTGAGCTTGGTACCCACCCCGTCGGTCGCAGAGAGGATCACCGGCTCTTTATAACCTGAGGGGAGGGCATAGGCACCGGCAAACGAACCGATTCCCCCGATCACATTGCTGTCAAAGGTTGACTTGACATCGGCTTTGATCGCCTCTACGAATGCATTGCCCGCATCGATATCGACACCGGCGTCTTTATAGGATATATTGGACATTACTTTCCTTTGTTCTCTTCACACGGGTAGCATGAAGGAAAGAGTTGTTTGAGGATCATCAGTCCGGGGCAAAAGCCCGTCAGTCCTGCAATGAACAGCATGAACATCATCGCTACTGTAATAAGAAAGGCTATTTTGAACATCTGCATCCCCGCAAGAGCAAGAATCAGCCCAAGGATGAACGCCTGTACGATACGCTGCATTCTTTCAGCACATAACATGAAAAATCCTTATAAAAATTTGGGATATTATATCCAAAATTAGCTTTTTAGCTTCCTGCCGAGCTTTGATTCGACCGATCCCACCTTTGTGTTCAAACGACCCACAGGTCCCTCTCTCCAGTCGATCTTGATGGAGCTGTAGACCCGTCCGCAGTC
>CAYPWA010000192.1:0-3038 GCA_964414325.1 uncultured Sulfurovum sp.
TTCCTCGGTGTCGCGATGCTCTATCTGTTCAACAACATGGAAGTTCCTACCTATCTCATTACTGGTATGGGTGATCCACTCCACTCTGTGAGTATGTACGCTGGAACGAACGATGCGATGGTTCAGTGGTGGTATGGACACAATGCGGTTGCGTTCGTCTTCACTGTACCTATCATCGCGATGATCTACTACTATCTACCTAAAGAATCAGGACAGCCTGTGTACTCTTACAAGCTCTCACTCCTCTCTTTCTGGGGATTGATGTTCGTCTACCTTTGGGCTGGTGGTCACCACCTTATCTACTCTACTGTTCCTGACTGGATGCAGACGATGGGTTCGATCTTTAGTGTTATCCTTATCTTGCCTTCTTGGGGTAGTGCGCTCAACATGCTCCTCACCATGAAAGGTGAATGGGGACAGCTCAAAGAGAACCCGCTTATCAAGTTCATGGTGCTCGCATCTACATTCTATATGCTCTCCACCCTCGAAGGTCCGATCCAGTCTATCAAGTCCGTCAACGCTCTTGCGCACTTTACCGACTGGATCCCAGGACACGTGCATGACGGTACGCTTGGATGGGTCGGTTTCATGATCATCGCTGCAATCATGCACATGGCTCCAAGATTTTACAAAAGAGAGATCTATAGCAAGAAACTTCTTGAGATGCAGTTCTGGCTCCAGACTACCGGTATCGTTCTTTACTTCTCAAGCATGTGGATCGCCGGTATCACACAAGGTATGATGTGGAGAGCGGTTGACCAGTATGGTAACCTCGCCTACTCTTTCATCGACACGGTGACAGTCCTCCACCCATACTATACACTTCGAGGTATCGGGGGTCTCTTCTATTTCATCGGTCTTTTCATGTGGGCGTACAATTTCTTCAAAACTATGACAGCGGCGAAACAGATCGAAAAAGAGCCTGCTTTCGCATCACCAATGGCTGGGTAAGGAGGCTTAAATGTTTGGATGGTTAGAAAGAAACCCATTTTTCTTTGCGGTTGGAGTTTTCGTAGTCATTGCCTTTGCAGGGCTTATCGAGATCGTTCCAGACTTTGCGCAGCAGTCACGTCCGGTGGCTGGCGCGAAACCCTATGATCTTTTGCAACTGGCGGGCCGACAGGTCTATATCAAGGACAGCTGTAACGCATGCCACTCTCAGCTCATTCGACCTTTCAAAAGTGAGACGGACAGATACGGTATGTACAGCCTCAACGGTGAGTATGCGTATGATAGACCGTTCCTTTGGGGAAGTAAGAGAACCGGTCCTGACCTTCACAGGGTAGGAAACTACCGCACGAGCGACTGGCACGCGAACCATATGTGGGAACCTACCAGTGTCGTACCTGGATCTATCATGCCAGCGTATAAACATATGTTCAAAAATGTAGCGGATCTTGAGACTGCGTATGCTGAAGCGTTGACTGTGAAAAAAGTCTTCAACGTACCTTATGACAAAGATCTCGATGGTGATGGTAAAGTGGACGTTCCTCTTGGAACTTTTGAGCAAGCTAAACAAAGAGCGCTTCAAGAGGCTCTTAAGATTGCTGAAGAGACCAAAAGACAAGACCTCGTAGATATGGTCAAAGCGGGCAAGATTCCTGAAATCGTCGCACTTATTGCATATCTCAATAGATTGAAATAAACGATGGATCCGAAGTTTATTCAAGGTGCGCTTTATTTAGCCTTGATCATTTTTCTCACCTTCGTACTCTATGGATATATTATCCATCTGTATAGAAGTGAGAAAAAGGGGGAGCGGGACTACGAAAAATACGGCAAGATGGCTCTGGATGACGAACTTTCGTCCAAGCCAGTAGAGCCTATCGAAGAAAACGAGAAGGAGTCAAAATGAATTGGTTAAGCGACAACGTCAACCAGTTGGCTCTGCTTGGTGCCGCCGCGATCTTGATCATTGTTATTGGTGTTGCGGCCAAGTACTTCAAGCAGATCAAAGAGGGTAAGAGTGAGGGTGTTCTTAAAGAGGAAAATTGGGACGGTATCGGTGAGTACAAGAACAACTCTCCGATCGGCTGGTCTTTGGCGTTTATCGGTACGATCGTGTGGGGTGCATGGTATTGGTTTTTTGGATACCCGCTCAACGCCTATTCTCAAATCGGTGAGTACAACAAAGAGGTAAAATCCTATCAAGCGCGGTTTCAAAGCAAATGGGCAAATCCTAGCAAAGAGGATCTCCTTGGTATGGGTGAGGGTGTCTATCTTGTACAGTGTTCTCCTTGCCACGGTATCGATGCTACCGGTATCGAAGGAAAGGCTCAAGACCTTACCAAACGATTTATCAACAAAGATCAAGTACTTTACGTGATCAAAAACGGATCCGCCGCTCTTGGTAATCCCAACGGACAACTTGGATACCCTATGGGCATGATGCCTCCAGGACTTCTTAGTGGTGCCGATGCTGAAGCAGTTGCTGAGTATGTGGCCAACGGTTTCAAAGGCAACGACAAAGGTGCGGAGCTCTTCCAAAGCACATGTGCAAGCTGTCACGGACCGGATGGTACAGGTATGAACGGTATGGCACCGAATCTTAAAGTCTATGACGACAAACTCATCTCTTCTGTGCTCGAACATGGTAAAAAAGGTATGATCGGAAGGATGCCAAGCTTCCACGGACGACTCACTCCTGTACAGGAAAAAGCGGTTGCCACATATATCCGATCACTAAGTGAAGGAGCGTAAGATGAACGAAAATAGAGGTGTATGGAGCTTGCATGGGCTCACAGGATATTTTATTGCAGTTGCTCTGCTTCTGAGCATTCTGGCTTTCTTGACGGCAGCTGCCATCAAGACGCAAAACGCTACTGCGCAGCAGTACTATGAAGTGAAGGATCCGTTCTCTATCCAGATGATCGGTCCAGATCTTGCCAATGAAAAACATATTATCGTTCACGGTAAGCCTGTCGGTGGAGATACACTCCATAAATGGCAGTTCGTAGAGAAGTAAGGTAGATGATGACGGGAGCAGGTGCACGGGGACAGACCAAAAACAGAGCCAAAGAGTACCTCAAGAACTGGGT
>CAYPWA010000193.1:0-3022 GCA_964414325.1 uncultured Sulfurovum sp.
ACTTGATCCCTGCCGTGATCCCGTGTAGCAAAGAGAATGCCTGTACCTTGTAGGTCGCCGGCTCATCCACACCGTAGCTGTAGGCGTTGCGCGGATTGTAGGTGATGTGCTTGATATCATCCTTGTTAAGCAGCTTCATGGTATCGTCGGCAAAAAAGAGACTCTTCACCCGTCTGTACTCCTCTACCGTACCGTGATAGTCCAGATGGTCGCTGGTGACATTGGTATGCACCTTCAGTGCAAAAGTGATCCCCTCGATACGCTCCTGATGAATCGCATGGGAGCTGACTTCCATAATGAAGTAGTTGCATCCCATCTCATGGGTCTGCTTCATATTGTACAGCGTCTCAAGGATAGACGGGGTGGTCATACTCTTCTCTTCGATGCGCTTCTCCTGCGCAAAGAGCCCGCGTGTCCCCTGAAGGGCAGGCTTCTCCCCCAGATCGAGCAGGAACGAATAGATCGCCGCGGTGACCGTCGTCTTGCCGTTGGTACCCGTCACGCCCACCACTCGCATCTCTTCAAGTCCCCAAAGATCGATCAGTGCTTTGGCATCAATATATTCTGGCTTCTTTTCCAGTGTATCAAAATAGGGGGTATTCTGTGCGGTTTTAAGGAAGAGCGTATCCTCAGCAAGTTTGGTCGTGTCATCTGTAATGAAGGCATACCCCTTCAGTCCAAAGGGGAGTTTCACTGCTTCATTCCTTTGACGACGTTATAGAGTGCGAGAACATCTTGATCGTCTCCAAAGAGACTGGTGGTCGCATCGAGATAGTTGAGCGCCATCTCATCGAATCCTTCACGGGCAAGCCGTGTGACGAAATCGATGAACTGATCCTTGTCTGTGATCACAACTTTGGTAGAGAACATGATGTCCTCAAACGCTTTTTTAAAACTTCCCCGGCTTTTGACCAGCTCCAGAAAGTCACTGTAACGGATACCGTCCCCATATTCGACCTGTTCCTGGATCGGATCGACCAGGAGTTCACTCAGCTGCATCTTGGTCGTCGAGAGTGACTCGATCAGACCATCGATGATATCCGCGGCGTTCTCCCGCTCCTCCTTGATTACCTGATAGTAGTCAAAGAGTGCTTGCGCCTCCTCTTCACTTTCGATACCCAGATCGCTCAGATAGACACCTACCTTCGCTTCTTCAAGCGTAGGGTAGTCCTTCAGGAGCAGTCCGTAGGTCTGAAGTGCCATGCGATAGTCCCCTTCAAGGAACTCCTTTTCGGCACGTTCAAGCAGTCGTTCAGGATTGACTTTACTCATATTATCCCAGTTGATCCAATTTGTCTTCAAAGCCTTGCGGCACATTGATCACGGTCAACTCCGGGTGGATCAGTGTCTTGAGCTGTCTCTCCACACCAAACTTCAGTGTCGTTCCGCTGCTACCGCATCCTACACATGCCCCCTGAAGCTGTACATAGACCTTACCGTCCTTGATATCGATCAGTTCGATATCTCCACCGTCAAGCTTAATGGACGGTCTTACCTTTTCTATTACGTCTTTTACCGGAGGCAAAAGCTCTTCATCTGTAAACGGGATCAACGTTTCTCCTTTATCGTCTGTATTGTCAGATACAGTACATGATAGTTTATATGATTATAACAAATATTGTTGTTATTGCTGTTTATACACTAAAAGTGATGCTTTGTCAATGGGAAATGAGGGTATATTCGAAATTTTTGTAGGGTTGTGCCCGGAGCGTCCCGGACACCGAAATGCAGTGCGATTATACGAGTTCGATAATCGCCATAGGTGCTGCATCACCTCTTCTCATGCGTGTTTTGATGATACGTGTGTATCCACCGTTTCTATCCGCATACTGAGGTGCGATCTCAGTCACGATCTTGTTGGTGCACTCTTTGTCCTGCAGCATAGCGAAGACCGCTCTGTGTGCGTTGGAGTCACCTGCACTCGCTTTGGTGATCAGTTTCTCATAGTAGCTTCTCAACTCTTTCGCTTTTGGCAGGGTCGTCTCGATACGTCCCTCTTTTGTCAAAGCGATAGAGAGGTTCTTGAGCAGTGCCGCTCTGTGAGCGGATGTTCTGTTCAGTTTACGATATCCGTGTTTATGTCTCATATCTTTCCTTTATTCTCAAAGCCGCTTATACTTTAAGCTGCTCGATTTTTTTCACAAGATTTGCTCTTGTACTCTCAGCAAGTTCGAACTCCGAACCGAATCCGTGCTCTACAAGACACTCGTTGATCTCATCGAGAGACTTCTTTCCGAGGTTCTTAATGTTCTTGATCTCATTCTCGCTCATCAGTACCAGTTCACCGAGATACTTGATCCCCGCTCTGTCAAGAGAGTTGAATGAACGTGCGCTCAATCCTAGTGAATCGACTGTCTGAAGGAAGGGCTTGAGCTCGCTGTCATCTCCGCTCTTTCTCGGTGCAGGTGCGGAGATATCCACATCAAGCACACCGTTAAAGACGGAGAGCTGCTTGTTCATCACTTCCAGTGCATTGGTGAAAGCTTCCACCGGACCGATCTGTGCATCTGTTTCGATATCGAAAGTGATCTTCTCGAAGTTCGGGTTGTCCTCGACGAGAACCGGATCGATCTTGTAGTTGGCTTTTCTCACCGGCGTGAAGAAGGCATCCAGTGCGATCGCATCGGAATCAACCTCGTCTCTAAGGTCTTCACTCGGAACATATCCGATCCCTTTGGCGATCACCACTGTGAAGTTGAGCTCCGCATCTTCGTTGAGCGTTGCAAGAGGAAGGTCACCGTTGACAACCTCTACAAGATCGTTGTTGAGATCCTGTGCTGTCACCTCTTTGTGTCCTGAGAAGCTGTACTTCAGCTCCACTCTGTCACTCTCGTCCTTGATCTTGAAACGAATGTTCTTGAGGTTGATAATAAAAACAGCTACATCCTCGTGCATACCTCTGATCGTGTCGAACTCATGTGCCGCACCTTCGATCTTCACGGAGATCGGTGCATACCCGATGGATGATCCGAGGATCAAACGTCTCAACGGGTGTGCGAGTGTAACAGCATAACCGCTTTCA
>CAYPWA010000194.1:0-3018 GCA_964414325.1 uncultured Sulfurovum sp.
GCACTGTGTCATGGCGGCAGAGAACCGTCATATGGATATCATCGAGATGGATGCGGCAAGCAACCGCGGGATCGATGATATTAAGGATCTGATCGAACACACCAAGTACAAACCCAGCTCTGCGCGTTTCAAGATCTTCATCATCGATGAAGTCCATATGCTCACCAATCAGGCGTTCAATGCCCTGCTCAAAACCCTTGAAGAGCCGCCTGACTTTGTCAAGTTCATCCTTGCTACCACCGACCCGCTCAAACTGCCTGCGACCATTCTTTCGCGTACCCAGCACTTCCGCTTCAAGAAGATCCCTCAGCATCTGGTTGAGAAGCATCTGGAGCACATCCTCAATCTTGAAAAGATAGGATTTGAAAAAGAGGCGATCACGATCATCGCACGTAGTGGAGCGGGAAGCCTGAGGGATTCGCTGACACTGCTCGATCAGGCGATTGTCTACTCACAGAACTTCGTCGATGTCGCAACAGTCACGGGGATGCTCGGTATCATCGAACCAAGCCTGCTTGAGAAACTTCTTGGCAGTATTGTCGCCAAAGATACCGAGGCGGTGCTTGCCTTTATCCGTAATGCTGCGGACTATGAGGCGGAGATGATCCTCGATGAGCTGACACTCTACCTCAAAAGCCTGCTGCTTGAAGGCAACAGTACGCTCTCGGCAATGATCATCGAACGATTCTTCCGTGTCATCGCCGAAGCCAAAGGACTGCTTGCACTTGGCAGCGACGGTGAGTTCGTCCTCTCACTGACACTCTTCAAGATGATAGAAGCACTCGAGATCAAAGATATCGATGCCATGATCAGGGGACTCGAACAGGAACTCAAAGGAGTAAGCGTCAACGAGATCATGGTCACCACCCCTGCTCCCGATCTCTCTACTCCCAAAGAGGTGATCACCATCACCGAAGAGGAGATACTGGGAACGCCGTCGGAGACGGAAAAGAGCGTTGAGAAGGAAAAGGTCTCTTTGGAAAAAGAAGCATCTCCATCCAAATCTACGACTATACAAAAAACGGAAGAGGAGATCACAAAAGAACCCGATACCAAACGCTCAGCACCTAATACTGAAACAACAGAACAAAATGAGATACCACAAGCATCTGATACTCCTCTAAACACTCAGCATCCAATACCCAACACCGATCTTTTTGACAACCTTGTCAAAAAGATCTATGACCGCGACTACGATCTTGGCAGCTGTTTTGAGCGCAATATCACCTTTGTCAGTTTTGAAGAGAATCTGTTGACATGGGAGTCTACCGCGGAAGATGCAGATAAGAAGATGCTGATCAAGCACTGGGGTGTGATCAATATGTTCGTCAAAGAGATCTTCGGGATCGAAACAACGATCAAAAATATCGCTAAAAAAAAAGCACCGACATCTAACCCCGTAGATGCGACCGTGTCGCATACCCAAACAGAAAACAACAATCCCAACACCCCGGTACACAACGATGCGGATACCGGCTCCATGATCGAGGAGGTTGAGATGAAGAGCTCCTGTATCGCTCCGGATGCCGGAGAGACCGAAGCTGCTAAAGAGAAAGACCCCTCCGTACTGCTGCAAGAACCGATGATCAAAACCGCTATGGAACTCTTCGCCCCGAAAAAGGTACGAATTAAGAAAAATGTCTAATTAATCCATGCCGAAGTCACAACCTTCGGCTTCTCATCATACACCTTGATCTTCTCCGCACCCAAACATCGCCCCTCATCATCAAGCTCAAAGACCACCATCTGAAAGATCGCGCTACAGCGTTCCGGGATATCATGATGTCCGCCCATACCACTGAGGAAGCGTCTCAACGGTACCTCCTTGTCCATCCCTATCACCCCGTCACGACAGCCTGTCAGCCCCACATCGGTCACATAACAACAGCCATCACTTACCTGCAAATCATCCGTCCCTACATGGGTGTGTGTACCCAAGATCGCAGAAACATTCTCTCCTACCATGTGCAACAGTGCCGCCTTTTCCGAACTCGCCTCTGCATGCATATCAATAATGATATGCTTGATCCCTTCGGCTTTGAGCGAAGCGACCACGGAAGTAATCATCGTAAAAGGATTGTCCACCATCGGCATGGTATAGTGCCCCATCAGATTGAGCACCGCCACCGTTTTGTCTGCAATCGTGGTGCGGAAGATCCCCTTCCCCGGTGCGGCTTCGGGGTAGTTCATTGGACGGATCAGTGGTCGGGTCTCGAAAAGTTCACAGATCTCCTTCTTGTCAAAACTGTGATTACCTCCGGTCATCATATCGATCCCGTATCCAAGCAATTCATCACAGTTTTTCGCCGTCAGACCAAATCCGTGTGACGCATTCTCATAGTTCCCGATGACAAAATCGAGGAAATGCTCCTGACGCAGACGCTTCAGGTGTCTCTTCACCATCAACCGTCCCGGCTTTCCGACAATATCCCCTATAAATCCTATTTTCACGAAAATCCTACACTTTGTATGTCACTTTTGCACGTTTTGTGCAGGTGCGGAGGCAGTCGTGCCGGGAGCACCGTCCGCACAATTGCAAAAGTGACGATTTTTGCCTACTTTTTTAAAAAAGTAGGAAAGAAAAACTATCAATCAATTTGGTTAAAATAGACATATAACGAAATTACTTTCCTGAGAAAGGAAGAAGGGCGGACGCCCATGTCAGCCCTCCGCCAAACGTATCGAGCAACATCAACTCCCCATACTTCAACCGCCCCGACTCATAGATATCGTTGATCGCCATCGGGATAGAAGCAGCCGACGTATTGCCGTATTTATGTACGGTCAGTACCACCTGATCCTCTCGCATCTTCAAGGCATCCCCTACCGCTTTGATAATGCGGTAGTTCGCCTGATGCGGTATAAAATGGGGGATATCCTCTGCTGCGATCTCATTCTTGGCAAGGATCTCCTTGACATCTTTTGTCAGTGTTTTAACCGCCAGTTTGAAGGTCTCATTCCCTTTCATCTGTACGAAGTTGAGTCCCTCGTCGATCACTTTCTGACTGACAGGATTGA
>CAYPWA010000195.1:0-2998 GCA_964414325.1 uncultured Sulfurovum sp.
TACGTTCAATCCCGATAAAAAGCAGTTTGTATCGTTTCAGTTCCATATCCTCTATTTTCATCCCTACCAGAGGATGGGTGTCGTAGATATGTATCTCGTCGATACGCGCGATACTCTTACCCGTCAAGATCGCATGGATCGCCTTATACATCGTCGGCTGCGTGATGGCGATACGAATCATCGTGTTGACCACTTCGTTGGGCATCAGCAGGTGATCCGCACCCGCATACTCGAATTTGCTGACGATATTGACATCGTTGACCCGTGCGATCACTCTGATACGAGAGGAGATACTCTTGGCATTGAGCGTGATATAGATGTTTTCTATATCGTTCCCGGTAAGGCAGAGGACGGTGATATTGGCATACTCCGTATTGAAGCGGCTGAGCACGTCAAAACGGCTTGCATCTTCTTGAATGGCAAGGTAGCCGTCCCGTCTTGCCTGTTCAACGTTCTCTTTGTTGTTATCAAGGATAATATAGTTCTCCAATCCCTGATGGCGTTGCCTGAAGAACATCTTGGTCATCTGCCCGTACCCACAGATAATAAGAAACGACTCACTTTTGTTGACCTGCTCGATCATACGGTTCTCTTTGAGCTCGACCAGACGCTCGGAGAAAGCAGAGACGATCACCGAAGTGGCAAAGGAAATCATCGCGATCCCGCTGACGATGATGAACATCGAGATCATACGCCCGATATCGGTCACCGGAGCGATATCGCCGTATCCTACTGTTGAAATAGTGATAAGCGACCAGTAGATCGCATCAAAGAGTGACTCGATGTTGGGATTTATATGCTCTTCAAGGACATAAAGCGCGATCCCTGAAGTGATGACGATGAAGGTCAGCAAGAACAGAAGCGTGAGCAGTTCGAAACGCTTATTGACTACCACTTCGACGAACTGATTGATACTTTTGGTGTAGCGCAGCAGTTTAAGTACCCTAAAAAGTACGAAGATACGCATCACCCTCAGCGGTCTGTACGCAGGGAGGATCGCCAGCAGGTCGATGATCGCCGCAGGGGTTACGGTATACTTCAGTTTCTTGAGTGTCGCCTTTTTGACCACTCTCCAGAAATGAAAGTCACTATGAAGAAACTGTGCATTGTGGTAGGCATCAACGATCTCTTTGGACCAATCCGTATGTACCCAAAAACGCAAGATGTACTCAATCAGGAAAATAAAAGAGACAAAGTAGATATCGTAAAGATCCAGCCATCTCGGTACAGGATGTTTCACTTCCCAGATCAGGATCACAACGGAGGTGATGATCAGAAAGATGATCGTAAGATCAATATATTTTTTATAGGGATTATGCTCATTGAGAAAGAGATCGCGGATCGTCTCTTTGGTCTCCCTGTATCGTTTGGAGTTTCTTAAAAAGAGCGCAAAGGAGAGAAGTATCTGTTTCATTTGCGCTCCTTCACTCTTAGGCGTTGAGTCGCTGTTTGAGCAGTTCGTTTACCTTGGCAGGATTGGCGGCACCTTTACTTGCTTTCATCGTCTGTCCGACGAAGAAGCCAAAAAGCTTCTCCTTGCCGCCCTTGTACTCTGCTACCTTATCCTCATTATTCGCAAGGATCTCGTCGATGATTGCGAGAATCGCCCCGTCGTCACTGACTTGAGCGAGTCCAAGCTCTTCGATGATCGCATCGACATCACGACTCTCGTTTGTCATCATATAGTCCAGCACCTCTTTGGCTCCTTTGCCCGAGACCGTATCGTCTGCGATCTTTGCGACCAACGTACCCAATGTCTTGGCATCAATCGGAGAGTCCGATATCTCCAAAGAGGCTTTGTTGAGCCGTCCAAGCAGCTCCGATGTCAGCCACGTCACTGCCATCTTCGGGGTTGCACCATGCTCAAGCATCTCTTCGAAGTAATACGCCATCTCTTTGACCGAGGAGATCACCAAGGCATCATAGCGTTTGATCCCAAGCTCCTCGACATAGCGTGCCACCTTCGCATCAGGCAATTCGGGGATGTGGTGTGCCGCTTCTTTCATCTCCTCTGTAACCACGAGTGGACGCAGGTCGGGCTCTGGGAAGTAACGGTAGTCCGCTGCCTCTTCCTTGCCTCTCATCGAACGGGTCTCTCCTTTGTCCACATCAAAGAGTCTGGTCTCCTGTACCACCTCCTGCTCATAGACACCATCTTCATAGGCTTCGATCTGTCGTTGCACCTCATAGGCGATGGCTTGGGAGATGAAACGAAAGGAGTTCATATTCTTTATCTCCACACGCGTACCAAATGCCTCCTGCCCTTTGGGACGGATAGAGACGTTCACGTCACAACGGAACGACCCCTCCTGCATATTGGCATCGCTGATATCGAGATAGCGTACCGTAGCGTGGATCTTCTTGAGATACGCCGTCACTTCTTCGGCACTTCGCATATCCGGTCCGCTGACGATCTCAAGCAGCGGCGTACCCGCGCGGTTGAGATCGACCTTGGAGATGCTCCCCTCATGCATATTCTTCCCCGCATCCGCTTCAAGGTGAGCTTCGGTGATACTCACGCTCTTTTGCGATCCGTCCTCCAGATCGATCGTCACCTTTCCGTTACGCAAGATCGGTGCATAGAACTGTGTGACCTGATAGGCGCTTGGAGAATCGGGATAGAAGTAGGATTTGCGATCGAAGCGTGATGCTTCATTGATCTCCGCCTCCACCGCATTGGCAAAACGCATCGCCTTAATTGCCGCCTCTTTGTTGACCACAGGCAACGCACCCGGAAGCGCCAGACAGGTGGGACAGGTGTTGGTGTTCTGGTGCGCTGCGAACGAGGTGGGACAGGCGCAGAAAAGTTTGGTTTTTGTGTTGAGCTGTACGTGTACTTCAAGACCGATCACGGTTTCAAACATAGAAGATTTCCTTGAACAATATTAGGGTTTTATAGAGTGGAGATATTATATCGTGTTGGTAATTTGAAGGAGATTATACAAGAGTGAGGAGTGAGGAGTGAGGAGTGAGGAGTGAGGAGTGAGGAGTGAGGAGT
>CAYPWA010000196.1:0-2980 GCA_964414325.1 uncultured Sulfurovum sp.
CCAGACGCATGAGCGTCCCTTTGCCGAAGGTCTTGTCGATCTGCTTGATCGCCATATCCAGTGCTTTCTGTTTCTGTGCATCCATTGCCATTGTCATATCCTTCACCTTTATGTTGGGGTAATTTTATCTAAATAATCATTAGTTATTTAGTCTTGATGCTATTGTAGAGCGATTTGCGGAACAGATTGAAAAATATGTCATATTGTCATATTTTTCAATACCCCAAAATCCCCATACATTTCTTTTTGTGCCCCTCTATGATAAAATACGTTATCACATACAAAGCGAGTACGCATGTCCCATACCATACAGTTAGCCCACTCCCCCGATGCGGATGATATCTTTATGTACTACGCCATCAAGTTCGGGTGGGTCGATACTAGAGATATAACCTTCGAGAACATCGGATTGGACATCGAGACACTCAATGTCGAAGCGATAAAGGGCACCTATGATGTGAGTGCGATCAGCTTCGGGATGTATCCGTACATCAAAGAGGAGTATGCGCTGCTGCGTACAGCGGTGAGCTTCGGTGAAGGCTACGGTCCCAAGCTGATCAAACGCAAAGATACCCGACTCAAACGCCGATTCAAAGTCGCCCTTTCGGGACGATACACCACCAACGCCATGCTTTTTCGTATCTATTACCCTGACGCCCGACCGGTCTATATGGACTTTCTTGAGATCGAAGAGGCGGTCATCAGCGGAGAAGTCGATGCAGGAGTGCTGATCCATGAATCGATCCTCGACTTTGACGAAAGTCTTGAGGTCGAGAAAGAGATCTGGGACATCTGGGTCGAACTTGCGGGAGAGGGACTGCCGCTGCCGCTTGGAGGCATGGCACTACGACGAAGCCTGCCGCTCAATCGTGCGATCGATATCGAACAGGTACTCATCGACGGTGTCAAAGTTGCCAACGACCGCAAAGAAGAACTCTGTGCTAAACTCGAAGCGGACAGTCTCGTACGTATCTCAGACAAGATGTTGAAAAAATACCTCGACATGTACGCCTCGGAAGCATCCGTAACACTCAGCGATCTACAACTCCAGGCACTTGACAAACTCTATGAAATAGGGTTTACGCACGGACTATGGGAGTGCCCGATCAAAACAGAGGAGTACCTCATCCCAAATGAATACAGTGAGCTACGATCAAGGTAGAAGGAAGTATGTTTTTTAAGACAATCGACTTCTCCAAATACGCCAGCATCAAAGTCGGTCAGCCTACTGAGGTACTCATGATAGAGAAGGGCGATGCCATTCCCCATGACCACTACCTCATCGGCGGTGCGAACAACCTGCTTATCTCACCCACACCACCGCCTTTGATGATGCTCAGCAAGGACTTTGCCTATATCCGTGAAGAAAATGATCTCCTTGAGATCGGTGCGGCGATGCCTACCGGACGTATCGTCTCCTACGCAAAGAGGCATGATATCGCAGGGTTTGAGTTCTGCAGCAAGCTGCCCGGAACACTGGGCGGGATGTTGGCGATGAATGCGGGAGTAAAAGCCTACGAGATTTTCAACATTCTCGAAAGCATTCAGATCGACGGGCAATGGATAGAAAAAGAGAAGATCGAACACGGCTACCGCTATGCCGCACTCGGCGGTGTTGCCACCGCAGCACGTTTTAGAAAAAGATCAGGATTTGATGAGGCACTGCTTAAGGAACTGCTCTCTTTACGTACCAATCAACCCACCGACCCCAGTGCCGGATCGGCCTTCAAAAACCCTCCCGGTGATTATGCCGGGAGACTCATCGAAGCGGTAGGGCTCAAAGGGTATCGCATAGGAGACATGGCATGGAGTGAGATCCATGCGAACTTTCTTGTCAATCTGGGAAAAGGTACCTATGAAGAGGCAGTCACACTGCTGGAACTAGCAAAAGAGCGTGTCTCCAAAGCGTTTGGAGTTACACTGCAAGAGGAGATCAAGCGCCTCTAACAGTATTTACTTTTTCGTGCAGCGGACACAGCGGATGTAGTTGGATTGTCTCTTGCTTCTTTTGTATTTATAGGCATCCGCAGGATAGACAACATAGTATTTCCCATCTGTTGTCGGTGTGGATGTCCAAAAGTCTTTGTCTCTGAAATAGGTAAAATGCTGCCCCTCATGATAATGGATCTCCTGTAACTCATCTGCTGTAGGCAGTCGCCAGTCCGTATATCCGGCATAGTTGAGGCTTCGGCAATAATTTACAGCATGCCCCCAATTTCCAGCCTTTCCAATAGATTGTTCTCTGGCATATGCGCCATCTTCCGCATCTGTGTAAGGTGCATCCTGCCACATTAGTTTGCTATCAGAATCTACATAGACCTTTTCAACCTGACAAGGGCTTCCGATCTCGGCAACCGCAGGTACATTCGGTGCGAAATTCCCACCTGCTATTGCCAATGAAGCCGCCAATAACATACTCAAACCCATCATTCTTTTTTCCACAATTTCTCCTTTAAAGCCCAATATTATTCAATATGATAATATAACTTTTCTCAAATACAGCTAAATTCTCTCAAGTTATAGTTCGATCAGGGATGGATCGTAATAGGGGTGCCGTTACGAACCCCTGCCCAAAGCTGCGCCATTTTTTTGTTCGGTACCGCCATGCATCCTTCCGTCCAGTCATGCGACAGCGTATAGGAGTCACCTCTGCCATCCGCATTCCACTTTGGTTGCCCGTGAATTGTAATATACCCGCCAGGCTTCACCCCTCTTGCTTTAGCCTCCGCAATATCTTTTGCATCCGGATAAGAGATCATCAAGGAACGATAGAGTCTCGGATCACATTTTTTTCGTACGATCCGATAACTTCCTTCCGGTGTACGGTAGTCCCCTGCGGAGATCTTGTCCCCTTTATCACCGTTCTTACCTAAAGACATACGGGACTCAAAAACTTTTTTCCCATTTCGTTACCCATACAGTTTACGCTTCCCTTTATATGCCTCGAGCTTGTCGATAATCTGTTCCTGTCTAATCTCTG
>CAYPWA010000197.1:0-2978 GCA_964414325.1 uncultured Sulfurovum sp.
GCGCATCTGATGGTGGTCAACAAGCCTTCCGGGCTGGTGGTGCATCCTGCCCCTTCGGTCAAGGAGGCGACGCTGGTGGACTGGCTGGTGCAGCGAGGGGTGTCGCTTTCAACCATCAGTGGAGAGGAGCGGCACGGGATCGTACACCGTATCGACAAAGAGACCACCGGTGCACTGGTGATCGCCAAGAGTAACGAAGCACACGAGAAGCTGAGCGCACAGCTTCAGGACAAGAGTATGGGGCGCTACTACCTCGCACTCATCGACCATCCGCTCAAAGAGGATGTCATCGTGGACAAACCGATCGGGCGAAACCCTAAAAATCGTCTCAAAATGGATGTCGTACCGCATGGCAAAGAGGCGAAGACCGCCTTTAAAAAGCTGCTGACTACCGATTATGATGTCGAGCTGATCACCGCCAAGCTCTTCACCGGACGAACCCATCAGATACGGGTGCATCTAAACACACTGGGGAGGCATATCCTCGGGGATGATTTATACGGCTTTAAGAGCAAAAGGGATAAAATTCCGCGTGTCTATCTGCATGCCTATCTGCTCTATCTGACCCACCCGATCACGGGGGAGAAGATGGAGTTTGTTGCCCCGCTTTTTGAGGATATGAACGCCTATATGGGCAACTATTTCAAGCCTGAAGAGATCGAAGAGAAGCTTGATCCTGCGGCGCTCAAAGCGGCTTTTTCGGCATAGCCATAGAGACTATTTTTATACAGCAGGACACCCTATGCCCCATATCAAAGTCAAACCGTTCGATCCAGCCATTGTTGAGGAGAAGATCCCCCAAAGTACGCTTCTGAAATTTCGTGCGACTGCGATCAATCGTGGCGATGAACTGTGGGGGGTCGTATTGGAGGATCGGGAGTTTCTGCTGCAGGTGAAATATTTTGACGATTATACCCTAGTCAAGTATGACAAGGTTACCAGACCGCTGAAGGTCAATCTCCTCAAAGAGGCGCTCTCACGGGTGGCAGAGGAGCTTTCGCTTGAGATCCTCTCCTCCAACATCACCCAGCACAAAGAGACCCGGTTTGCCTCTGCGTATGAGAAGCAGATCACCGATTTTGAAGGATTGACCGTTTTCCCAAGAGAGAAGGTGAGTGTAGAGGTGGGGTTTGGATCGGGTAGACATCTGCTCTATCAGGCGAAGAAGCATCCCGATACCCTCTTTATCGGACTGGAGATCCATACGCCCTCGGCACAGCAGGTGCTCAAGCAGATCGAACTGCAAGGGCTGGAGAACATCTGGGTGGTCAACTATGATGCCAGGCTCTTTCTGGAGATGCTGCCAAGCAATCTACTTGAGACGATCTATGTCCATTTTCCCGTTCCCTGGGACAAGAAACCTCATCGTCGTGTGATCAGCCCGAGTTTTCTCGCCGAGTCGATGCGTGTACTTCGAAAGGACGGCAGACTGGAGCTGCGTACCGACAGCGACAACTACTTCTGGTATGCGCTGGAGACCTTTTTCGGAGTACCCAAAACACATGTGGAAGTGCGCAAGAACGAGGCGCTGGAGATCACCAGCAAATACGAGGCGCGATGGCTTCGCATGGAGAAGGATATCTACGATCTCTATGTGACCTCTCTGGAGACTTCGGAACCCAAAACACTTACGGTGGACTTTAACTTTAATATTGTAAAATATGGAAAAGGGTTGGAATCATGCCTGCCATCCAAAGCGGTGGTGGAGGAAGACTATTTCGTGCATATCGAAAGAGTGTACAGGATCGGGGAAGAGCGACTACTTGTGAAGTGCTCACTGGGAAGCTTTGACAGACCCGAGCACAAGTACATCCTCATCGATGAAAAGCGCGCGCGTTACTTCGTTTCTCCTCCCGTCAAGACAAGCGTGAACCACAAAGCCCATCAAAAACTTACGGAGTTGCTGAGTAATGTCCAATGTAATTAGTGCGAAGAATCTGACGCTGGCGTATGACAACGGGCGAAAGGAGATCATCAAGAACGCAAGTTTCAATATCCGCAAGGGAGACTTTGTCTTCATCACTGGACCGAGCGGTTCAGGGAAATCGACACTGCTCAAGGCACTCTACGGACAGCTCAAACCCAAAGAGGGCAACCTTGTCGTCGGCGGGGTCGATCTTGCCAATGTCAAATCACGCAAGCTGCAGGAGCTACGCACCCACATGGGGATCATCTTTCAGGACTATAAGCTTATCAATGAGTGGACGGTCGCCAAGAATGTGGTGCTGCCGCTGATGATCGCAGGCTACTCACTGGATGTACAGAATACGCAGGCACACAGACTGCTTAAGCATGTCAAGCTCTCCGAACATGCCGACAAGTATCCGCTGGAGCTCAGCGGGGGAGAGCAGCAGCGCGTTGGTGTGGCGAGAGCATTGGCGAAGAACCCGGTGGTGATCCTTGCCGATGAGCCTACAGGGAACCTGGATGACTACTCCTCCAACGTCATCTGGGGTCTGATGGAGAACGCCTGTCAGCAACTGGAGACGACCGTCTTGGTGGTCACGCACAAGATCCCTACGATCTTCTCACTGCCATACCGTCATTTTATCATTGAAAGCAAGGGTGTCTATGAAGTTCATTAAAAACCATTTGATGTTCATTTTGCCATTGATGGCGATCTTGCTTGGGATCGAGTTCTATCTGGTCTTCGACCGTACGACCGATTCCTATGAAAAAGGGCTGAAAGAGGGCTACACGATGCTGGTGGTCACCAAAAAGCCCGTCACGCTTAAAGGGCTTCAGGCACTCAATGCCCATATTGCTTCATCTGAAGCGATCAAAAGGGAGAGTATCGTCTCTGAGGTCGCACAGGGAGTGAGCAAAGAGAGTAAAAAAGAGATACTCTCGGCACTGCCGTACTTCTACAATGTCGGACTCGACAGTTATCTGGGTACCCGTGAACTCGAGCGGATCAAAACGGCACTGGAGAAAGATCCGGATATCAGCTTGCACTTCCTCTCAGACAGGGGCTATTT
>CAYPWA010000198.1:0-2963 GCA_964414325.1 uncultured Sulfurovum sp.
TGAGACCGCACGCAAACATCAGCATACCATCGCGCAGATGAGTGTCTGGGAGCGTGTATGAGTTTTGATTTTTCGGCGGTCGATCGCAGCGGTACCTATGCGACCAAGTACGATGACCGTCAAAAGAAGTTTGGCACAGAGGATCTGCTGCCATTGTGGGTAGCGGATATGGATCTCGCCTCGCCTCCCTGTGTACAGGAGGCTTTGCAGGCACGTGCAGCACATCCGCTTTATGGTTATACGACCTACCCCAAGCGTTATTTCGATGGGATCGTCAGCTGGTATGCAAAGGCATACGACTGGCAGATCCAACCGGAATGGATCGTGCCCTGTTACGGGGTCGTTCCCTCGATAAACTTCGCGATCGAGGCGTACAGTGCCCAAGGGGAGGGGGTCATCGTGCAGACACCGATCTACCCTCCCTTTGTCTCTTCGGTCAAACACCGCAGACGCAGAGTGCTTGAGAACAGGCTGCGCTATGAGGAAGGGCGATACGCTATCGACTTTGAGGATTTTGAACAAAAAGCGAAAGAGGCATCACTCTTTCTCTTCTGCTCTCCGCACAACCCTACGGGCAGAGCATGGCGTGAGGAGGAGATCGAACGGCTGGTCGATATCTGCGTCGCACACGGTGTGACGATCGTCTCCGATGAGATTCACGCCGATATCGTCTACGGTAGGATGCATCGGAGCGTAGGGAGTTTTGCCAAAGCCCAAGCACAGACAGTCGTGCTGCATGCGCCCTCCAAGAGCTTCAATATCGCAGGGCTCAATACCTCCTTTGCGATCATCCCCAATGTACATTTGCGTAGAGCCTATATCGCCGAGCAGAACCGTTCGGGGATTACCAATGGCAACCCCTTTGGCATCGAGGCGCTGATGGCCGCGTATGAGGGAGGTGAAGCGTGGCTGGAAGCGCTGAGGGGGTACCTGAAGGGCAATATCGACTATGTGACCCGCTTTTTGCATAGATCCGATATCCCGATCGATCCCGTCCCCACAGAGGCGACCTTTCTGATGTGGCTGGACTGTAATCGGATGGGATTCTCTCAGGATGATCTGGTAGACTTCTTTGTCAATAAAGCCAAGCTGGGGCTGAACAACGGGACGGATTTCGGCAGCGGTGGAGAGGGCTTTATGCGCCTGAATATCGGCACCTCCAAAGCGGTGCTGGAAGAGGCGATGGGCAGGCTGCTACGAGCCTATGAGGAGTGGAAGTGAAGCGTTTATTCGTATTGTTGGTCTGTTTGGGGACACTACTGTATGCACTCCCCTCCGGGATAGAGTCGGCAATCAAGCGCTCAGGTATCCCCACAAAGGATCTGAGCATCTATATCAAAGAGGCAGGCAAGAGCGATAGGATTATCGCTTCACTCAACGCATCAGCGATCCGAAAACCCGCTTCGGTCATCAAGGTATTTACCACCTATGCCGCCCTGCTCAAACTGGGGTTTGACTATCGATGGCCCACGCAATTCTACCGGGCGGGGACACTGCGAAACGGTACGCTGCACGGTGATCTGATCATCAAAGGCTTTGGTGATCCGACACTCGATGCCAAAGATCTGGATGAGATCGTCTCACGTATCAAGGCGGCAGGAGTACGCAAGGTCACGGGTAATATCGTCATCGACCGCAGCTACTTTAGAGTAGGTAACCGAAACAGTGCAAAGTTCGATGAGAACCCCCACAGCCCCTACAATGCCATGCCCGATGCGATGATGTTCAACGAACGTGTCAGTACGATCTGTGTTATTCCCAACCAAAATAGTGTGACCAAAAAGCATCCTGACGGAAGCTATGTTGTCCACAACAACCTCAAGCGGGTCAACAAACCGTGTCGCGGACGCTACTCCTGGCCTCGGGTGAAGATCGACGATACCAAAGCGGTACCTGAGGTATGGCTCAGCGGTACGATCTCCAAGCGCTGCGGCAAGCGCAATATCTGCAAGGTGCTCACCCAGCCCTATAAATCCTTCTACTACGCCTTCAAGGGGGTACTTGCACAGGCAGGGGTGAAGGTGCACGGGACAATGCGTCTTGGGAAAGTACCTGGCAATGCACGTATACTTTTTACGCATTATTCCGATCCTTTGGAGAAGATCGTCTCCAAGACCGCTAAGAAGTCCAACAACCTCTATGCCAGACACCTCTTGCTGCTGCTGGGTGCCAAGGTTTATGGTGCGCCGGCGACAGTGGAGAAGGGACGGCGCGCCGTAGTACAGATATTGCGACAACACGGTGCTTTGGGTACGGAAAAGGTTATTCTTGATAACGGAAGTGGGCTTTCTCGAAAGTCGAGATTGACAGCCAAGGCACTGGCGGATGTGCTGGACAATGCCTATGCCCGGTACGGCATGCGATGGATGCGTACACTCTCCATCGCCGGTGTGGACGGGACGATCAAGCGCCGTTTCCGAGGAACGATCGTGCGCAACCGTGCCTGGATGAAGACCGGCACGCTCAAACGGGTCAAAAATATCGCAGGTTATGTCAAAAGCCGCAACGGCAGGTACTACACGGCGGTGATTCTTGTCAACACTAACCGAGGCAGATGGAAGGCCGCCAAGCTGGAAAATGATATTATCAAGTGGCTGGTCGCACAGAAGCGCCCTTTTAGCGGGACGGCACCTGCATATGCGCAGCGATCTGCTGCAAGGACCATGCCCGCTTCCACAGTGATACATAGAGAGTATTACGTACAGGCAGGCTCTTTTGCGCAGGCTCCTGACAGAGCTTTTCTCCAAAAGATTGATCGGGAGAGACTGCCCTACAAGATCAAGCACGACACCCAGTACAGGGTGCTCATCGGACCTTTTGACACAGAAATACAGACAAGAGAGGTCTTGCAGCGTGTACGCGCCAATATCGCACCTGAGGCTTTTTTGCTTCGATGATTAACCTATAGTTGGCTATAATATCCCCAAAAAACAGGCTGCCGATGCACTTTGAAACCTACCCTT
>CAYPWA010000199.1:0-2943 GCA_964414325.1 uncultured Sulfurovum sp.
ATGGAAAAAATTAGATTGAAGCTTAAAGCTTATGATCACCGTGTTCTAGACAGATCAGTCGCTGCAATCGTAGATGCAGTCAAGCGTACAGGTGCAGAGATCAGGGGGCCAATTCCAATGCCTACCAAGATCAAGCGTTATACCGTACTGAAATCACCACACGTGAACAAAGACTCTCGTGAGCAATTCGAGATCAGAATTCACGGCAGAATGATCGACATCGTATCGGCAACATCGGATACGATCGATTCACTGATGAAACTCGACCTCGCACCTGAGATCGAAGTTGAGATCAGATCAATGGACAAGTAGGAGTAGAGAATGGAATTTATCGTAGAAAAAATTGGTATGAGCAGAACTGTAGATGTACCAAGTGTTCCTGTTACACTTCTCAAAGTCGTTGATACGAAAGTGTGTGAAGTAAGAGAAGACGGTAAGGCACTTGTCGCATACAACAGCTCCAAGAAGATCAACAAAGCGATCGAAGGGCAGCAGACAAAGTACGGGATCTCCAAGGAGTTCAATAAGTTTATGACTATCGAAGTGGCGGAAGGTACCGAAGCGGGTGATCTCGATGCGGCACCACTGGCTGAAGCAGCGGTTGTCAAGACTTCTCTGAACACCAAAGGTAGAGGTTTCCAGGGTGGTATGAAGCGTCACGGATTCGGCGGCGGACCGGGGTCTCACGGACACAGATTCGGTAGACGTATCGGTTCTATCGGTAATGCCGAGTGGCCAGGACGTGTACAGAAGGGTAAAAAGATGCCCGGACAGTACGGAAATACCAAAGTCACAGTGAAAAATGAAGTCATTTCATTCGATGCTGAGAACGGCATCCTAGTATTAAAAGGTTCAATTCCTGGTCACAACGGTGCCAGAGGATTGGTAAGGATCGTTAAATGAGCAATGTAACAACTATCAAAACAACTGACCTTCCACAGAAGTTCCTGGAAGTACACCCGCACAACCTTTACCTCTACTGTAAAGCGTATGCGGCAGGTCTGAGAGCAAACACTGCGCAGACAAAGAACAGATCCGCGGTCAGCGGTGGTGGTAAGAAGCCATTCGCGCAAAAAGGTGGCGGTCGTGCGAGACAGGGTTCCATCAGAGCACCGCACTTCGTAGGCGGTGGTGTGGCGTTTGGCCCCAGCACCAACAAGAACTATGACCTGAAAGTCAACAAGAAGCAGAAGAAGCTTGCGCTCTACCATGCATTGGCAGAGAAGGCGGCGAACGATGCACTCTTCGTTGTGGACAGTGTCGTGATCGAGTCCGGTAAGACCAAAGACGCACTGGCGTTCGTGAACGGTCTGGAGCAGAGAGATGTACTTGTGGTCAAAGAGATGATCGACGACAAGACATTCCTCGCGTTCAGAAACCTTCAGAATGCATACCTGGTAGAGGCAAACGAGCTTAACGCTTACCTTGCGGCGGCATATCACTCTATTGTGATCGAGAAAGCCGTATTTGATAAATTGACAGAAGAGGCGTAAGATGGCAGATATTACAGATATCAAATCAATCATGTATACAGAGAAGAGCCTCGCTCTTCAGGAAGAGGGTGTCATCGTTGTGCAGACAACGCCAAGAATGACAAAGAGCGGTCTCAAAGAGGTCTTCAAAGAGTTCTTCGGGATCACACCACTGAGAGTGAACTCCATGAGAGTGAACGGAAAAGTGAAAAGATTCAAGGGTATCGAAGGTAAAAGACCTGACACGAAGAAATTCTACGTCAAGCTTCCTGAAGATGCGAAGATCGAAAGCTTAGCGGTATAAGGATAGAAGATGGCAATCAAAGCATATAAACCATATACACCTTCAAGAAGGTATATGACCAACCTTGACAGCGGTGACATCACGGCAAAAGCAAGTGTAAGAGCACTTCTCAAAAGCCTTCCGAGATCCGCAGGAAGAAACAGCAACGGTAGAATCACTTCACGCCACAGAGAAGCGGGTGCGAAGAAACTCTACAGAATCATCGACTTCAAAAGAGACAAGTTCGGTGTAGAGGGTACAGTGGCTACGATCGAGTACGATCCGTACAGAAACTGTCGAATCTGTCTTGTCAAGTACACAGACGGTGACAGAAGATACATCCTTCAGCCAAAAGGGCTGAATGTCGGCGACAAGATCATGTCTGCCGAAGCGGGACTGGACATCAAGACCGGTAACGCGATGAAGCTCAAGAACATCCCGGTGGGTACACTGGTACACAACATCGAGATGAGCCCGGGTCACGGCGGTCAGATCGCTCGTTCTGCGGGTGGATACGCACAGATCATGGGTAGAGACGGAAAATACGTCTCTCTCAGACTCCCTTCCGGTGAGATGAGATACATCCTCGGTGAGTGTCTGGCGACTGTCGGTACCGTAGGGAATGAAGACTTCTCCAACATCGTTATCGGTAAAGCGGGTAGAAGCAGACATCTGGGTATCAGACCTCAGACACGTGGTTCTGCGATGAACCCGATCGATCACCCTCACGGTGGTGGTGAAGGTAAAACGAACTCTGGTCGTCACCCGGTATCTCCTTGGGGTATGCCAACGAAGGGTTACAAGACTCGTAAGAAAAAAGCTAGTGACAAACTCATCATTAGCAAGAGAAAAAAGTAAGGGGCTGAGATATGGCAAGATCGTTAAAAAAAGGTCCATTCATCGATGGTCACCTAATGAAAAAAGTGCTTAAGGCAAAAGAAGAAGGTTCAAACAAACCGATCAAAACTTGGTCAAGAAGATCCGTGATCTTCCCTGAGTTCATTGGTCTGACAATCAACGTACACAACGGACGTCAGTTCGTACCTGTATTCATTACGGAGAATCACGTAGGATACAAACTGGGTGAATTCGCACCAACAAGAACATTCAAGGGCCACAAAGGTTCTGTTCAGAAGAAGGTAGGGTAATATGAGTAGAGCACTATTGAAATTCGTAAGAGTCTCACCT
>CAYPWA010000200.1:0-2938 GCA_964414325.1 uncultured Sulfurovum sp.
AACATGGTGCCATTTTACCCAAATCTTGGTAAAATGCACCAAACCCAAAATCCCTATAAGGACGGCATAGCGGTATGAAAAAAGCAGTATGTATCATTTCGGGCGGGATGGACAGTGCCTTAAGTGCGAAGATCGCACAGAGGGAGGGCTATGAGATTGTTGCGCTTCACTTCAATTACGGGCAGCGGACAGAAGCCAAAGAGCTGGCGTGTTTTCGAAAGATCGCGGAAGATGTGGGCGCGGTAGAGAAGTACGAGATCGATCTGCCCTTCTTTTCGCAGATCGGTGCTTCGGCGTTGACCGACAGCAGCATTGAAGTACCTACCGGAGGCATAGAGGATGGGGTACCGGTGACCTATGTGCCGTTCCGTAACGGGATCTTTCTCTCTATTGCCGCTGCGATCGCTGAAAAGCACGGTGCGCAGGCACTCTTTATCGGTGTGGTCGAAGAGGACAGCTCGGGGTACCCGGATTGTCGTGAATCCTACATCGAGCAGATGGAACGGGCGATTGACCTAGGGACAAAAGAGGAGACACATATCAAGATAAAGATGCCGCTGGTACACCTGAAGAAGCGCCAGATCGTCAAAGAGGCGATCGCACTGGGTGTACCGTTGGCGCATACATGGAGCTGTTATCAGTCTGAGGATACTGCGTGTGGGGTGTGCGACAGCTGCCGGTTACGGCTGATGGGTTTTGAGGAGGCGGGAGCAAAAGATCCTATCGCCTATGCGCATCAGTAGTTCTGGTAGGCGTTGGCGATATAGGTAAATTCATATTTGTGTTCAGGATAGCGTGCCGTACCCTCGGCGATGAACTGTGCACGGGTGATCTGTCTGTCCCATAGACGGTACATCAGCTCTTTGAACCATCTTTTCTCTTCGGGTGTATTGAGTGCCATACGATGATACTTTGCGTTCATCTGTGTGCTCTGCGCCACTTTGATCATCGCATCATGAAACCGTTTCTCTTTGGCAGGAGTGGGTTTTTCGTAAGTAGCGGTTGCGGGGAGGCGGGGGCCTGTGATATCGCCACATCCTCCCATGAACAGGGCTGTCAGTGCAAACGCGGTAATCTCTCTTCTCATCTTCTCTCCTAAGGTGTTGTCTATATGAGTGAATTATATCCAAAAAAAGTCTCTAAAATATTACAATCTGTGAAGATAGAAGATACTTATGTATCTTTGCTATAATCATTCTAAAAATATCAAAGGTCAATCATGCGAACAATGGCAAAAGCAACGGAAGCGAAAGAGGCTTATGCATTGGTAGAGGAGCTGCAGCATTACTTTGTAACCAACCTTGACAATGTCAGCCATGAACTTGGAGAGAGAAAACCGTGTGAAGCGATAGAGTGGTTGCGTGATGAGGGGCGGCATGGTGGCGGTGTAAGATATGAAACCCGTGATGAAAGTGTGTTCAATTGTGGTTCGGTCAATATCTCTCAGGTGCATTATGATGATATGCCTGAGAAGAGATTGGGTTCTGCTACAGCGATCTCGACGATCATTCATCCGCAGAATCCCCATGCCCCTTCAATGCATATGCACATCTCATGGACGCAGATGCGAGACGGCAGCGGTTACTGGCGGCTTATGGCAGATCTCAATCCATCACTGAAGAACGATGTCTTCAAACGTGATTTTGATATCGCACTTGAACGTGTGACGGATACGCTGTATGAAGAGGGTGCCGCACAGGGGGATCGCTACTTCTATATCCCCGTACTTGCACGTACCAGAGGGGTCAGTCATTTCTATCTGGAGGGGTATCACAGTGGGGACTTTCATGCGGATCTTGCGTTTGCGCGGAAGTTCGGTAAGGCGGTGATCGATGCTTACATCGGGATCACACTTCAGGCATTGCAGTACTATCGTACCTTTACAGCCGAAGAGAAGGCAGAGCAGTTGGACTACCATACACTCTACTTCTTTCAGGTGCTTACGCTTGATAGAGGCACGACCTCCGGTCTGATGGTACATGATCAGAATGATATAGGCATCATGGGATCCATCCCTTCCCATGTCAACCGTCCGCTGCTCTACAGCTGGTTGGAGAAGATGCCCAAACCACAGGATAGACTGCTGCTCTCACTCATCGATGCGCTGCCCGAAGGAAGCAGGGTCGCCGTGGACGAACGTGTCAAAAAGCGTCTTGCCGATGCCCTCAGAGAGCACTACCGTCAATACCCAGAAGCACTCGGTATGCAAGCCAGCGGAGAGATTATCCCTCCGACTGTGGAGAACCATCGCTGATCAGTCACGCAGTCTGAAGCGGCCCTCAGTGCGGTCTTTATAGAGTTTGTTATAGGTATCGATGATCCCGTGCATTGCGACAAAGACCCCTTCCGTACTTCCACCGGTCAGAAAACCGTAGGCTGAAGCAAGATTGGCTGTCGCTTCGACAGGGTCTATACTGTAGGGCATCATCGCACCGGTGAGGACGATACGCTTTTCAAGGTCTGCATCAGCAAGATAGGCTGCGGTAAGATCCATCGTATCCGTACCGTGCACGATCAATATCTTGTGATAGCTGCTTTGGTGGATTGTAGCGAGTAGTTCAAGCCTGTCCTGACCGGTCATCTCCAGAGAGTCCTTTCCAATGATGCTGATGATCTCGAAAGAGCACATCCACTTGGAGACGAGGTTCTCCAGTGCCTCTGCACCGCTATCTACGTACAGCTCTCCTTGAATGGGATCGTAATATTTGTTGAATGTTCCGCCGGTATTGATGATAAGTATGTGGTTTTTCATAGATAATCTTTCTTTATATTTTATCGTTATTTGCTCTTTTGATCGTATTACATTTTACCTCAAACATGGTAAAATACCGGAATTTAATTTTGGAGAATGAAAGTATGATCATGAAAGGCAAAAAAGGCGTTATCCTCGGGATCGCCAACAAAAAGTCCATTGCTTACGGTATCGCCAAGGCGTGTA
>CAYPWA010000201.1:0-2934 GCA_964414325.1 uncultured Sulfurovum sp.
GATAATGGCGCGGCTGTTGATATCGTTGATCTTTTTGGAATCCTCTACATCCAGTGTATAGACAAGATCGGCAAAGTCAAAGACGGTACCATCACGCTCTTTGATCGCCTGACATTTCTCACTGAGCAAGTTGGCATGCTCTTTGTAGACTTCAGTCGCACGGGTCGCCATGGGAGAATCGAGAAAGATCTTGCACTCAGGCAGTTCCTTGCGGTCATACATCTCTTTGAGGATACAAAGAAGTTCCTGCGTACGCTCCACTGCGAAGGAAGGGATAAGGACATTGCCCCAGTTGTGCATCGTATCGATGATCACCTGTTTGAACTCGGCAATACTTGCTTCAGCACTCTGGTGATCACGATCACCATAGGTAGATTCGACATAGAGATAGTCCGCTTTGGTACAAGACTCAAGGTTTGGGAGTACCATATCATTGTCATTGCCGATGTCACCGGAGAAGACAATAGTACGCGGTTGACCTTTTTCTTTGTAGCGTATTTCGATGAAAGCAGAACCAAGAATATGACCGGCATTGTGGTAGATCACTTCGATCTCATCAGTGAGATTAAAAGGTGTATCATACTCAGGATAATGCCACTCACGGTCAAATGCCGCATCAACATCCTTCTCTTCATAAAGAGGAGCGCGCTCCTGCTCCTCTTTGCCTTTTCGTTGTGCTTTTTTATAGCGGGTAAGATAGTCCTCTTTCATGATCTTGGCACTGTCATAGAGGATCACCTCCGCCAGATCCGCCGTCGCCCGAGTCGCATAGATGGGACCGGCAAACCCCTCTTTGATCAGCTTGGGGATGCGCCCCACATGATCGAGGTGCGCATGGGTAACAAGCAGATAGTCCACCTCTGCGGGGTCGAAGCCAAAGGGATCATAGTTGCGATCCTCTTCTCTTCCCTGGAACATCCCACAGTCGATCATGATCGTCGGACCTCCGTCAATACTGAACAGGTGACATGATCCCGTCACCACCTCTGCCGCACCGTATGAGACCACTGTGGACATCTTCGCTCCTTTCAACTGTTATTCTGGAAGTAGTATATCACTTTTGGGGATTTACCGTATGTTAACCAACAAACATTTCCTGCCATTTGAGATTTAGAAGACATGTTAGCTGACTAACAGCGATACAACCTCTTCTGTGTTATTATAATGTCTCATAGTGATAATAAGATTGATCAATATCATATCACTAACTATAAATTGTAAAAGGAAATTGAAGATGATGGAATTTATGAAAAAAGTGATGGACTGGGCACTCGAAAAAGAAGCTGAAGCTGCCAAAGGGTGTCATGCAGACCCTAAGGATATAGACAAACAGATCGCGATGATCGAAGAAAAAAGGGAAGCGTTAAAAAAACGCTATGAAGAGGAAGATGCCGAGTTTGCCCATGTACTGACAAAACTGCATCATATCAAAGCAGAAAGCCTCAAGTGCCAACAATAAAGGTCTCATTTCCCTTTAGTCGTTTAAATGTGCTCAGGCGAAAGAGCGCTACCTAGTTTTCGCCAATGGATCCAAAAGTATAATCGTCTCTTTCCTCTTGCAGAATAGCCAAAATGTGACAATATGACATATTTTCGGCATGGATAGATATTGTTGGCTATCATGGTCGTACAAGAAAAAACGGAGAAAGCGATGGATGGAATGATAGAGGTCTACTATACGGTCATGTGCAAGAACGATGTCTCTTTGGAGATCACGCTCAACGCACTGCTGGAGAATGAGAAGGTGCAAAAAGCGATCAAAGCGGAGTTTGCCAAAGGGTTGAGAAATATCGTACTCGGTGCCAAAGAGGATGCGACCGTCCATCTCAAGACGGACAAGACCATTTACACCTTTACCGCAAGCAAGAACGATTTTGCCGATCTGTTGGAGCTGGCGGAAGAGGATGCCCGCAAGCACAAACGCCTCAAAAAAGAGTGCGAGGGGGTCGAGCTGGTGGATATCAGGACGATCGATTAGAAGTCATCGTCCTCACGGTTGAACTCCGCCTCCATCTTCGCCTCTTCTTCTTTGTCAAGCTGCTGCTGTGTCAGCACCATCTCATGCAGGAACTCACCGAAGAAGGTACGGGACGGGGTCTTGGCAAGAAAGAGGTAGACCCCCACCGCCAATGCCACCAAAACCGCAGCGGTGATCGCCTTTTGGATGGGGTTGAAGGTCTGTACTGGTTCTTTGATACGTATTTCACAGACACCGCCGGGACAGTGCTGCGCATCTTCACGCATCAAAAGCTCATAGATCTTGCATCCTACACAGACGGAGACCGCACTTTCAAGAAACATTAACGAGAGGCAAAGTACACAGATGAGCACTTTGTAAAAGGTGATATCCCAGTGCAGTACGAACCAGTCCATCATTGGGATCGCAATGAGCCATCCCATCGTCCAGGCAAAGCGCTTCTGCAGTGCACCGACATATTCGGGCTTCTGGTTCTGCACGAAGAAACGCCCCAGCAGTAAGCTTGGCGCATAGCGCGGTGTGAATATCCGGATCGTAAAGTCCAGAAAGAGAAATGCCAGATAGACACGTGCTACGATCACATGGTTGTAGCCGATTCCTACAAAGATCACGATCATCCCCAGCATAAAAAGTATCCCCGCCGCAGCTCTTGCCTCACGTTCGTTGATCACTCCCACATCATATCCGGGTACATGTTCACCATAGTCTAAAAGAAACTGTTTGAACGTCACGAAATATCCTTTGTATTATCATTTCGGAAGCATTATAGTCCCTGATCTAAAATAAAAGGTAATTTGATGTGAAATTTGTACGCTTTTTGGTGATTTGGGGTAGTATGGGACGATATAGATCAAATGGATTGAGTTCCATATAAGATTTGAGTGATCAAAAACGCTGCCAGAAACGGCGGCTGAAGAGCAAAAATACCGTATAGAACTCCAGCCTCCCCGCGATCA
>CAYPWA010000202.1:0-2923 GCA_964414325.1 uncultured Sulfurovum sp.
ATCCTGCAACACCGGGTGTTGCGGCATCAGTTGAGTACCAAGCTCCTTTCAGCAGACCGGATAGACCTTTGACTCCTGGAATTTTATTTTTGTAGAGAACATCCACTTCCGTACCGTAGTCTGTACTACCGACATCGCTTGAGAAGTCATGATAAATCACCTTTGCAACACCGAACCCTTTTGACTTGTAGCCGATCATCCCATTGACATCGACAAGACCTGTCTCCGGTGTGCCAAGAAAGATATCCGCCCATCCGTTGTGTGCATGCAGTGTCGCCAACGGTGTAGTAAATGCTGTTTTCCCGTCTGTCCCATTGGTTCCACTGAGTACTTCGTATTGCGCACCGACAAGGAATCCGCTATAGTTAAGCGTTGCTTGGATGTTATAATAATCTGCATCAGCATTTCCTGTCCCTACGGAAGGGTCTCCTTGGGAAGCATATTCCAGACGATAGTTTACAGCTGCATTGTTTGCTACCCCAAGTTTTCCTGTCGCTGCAATCCCATAGGTATCATGAATATCTTGCAGCAGGTATGCATAAGCAGTTACTTTTAACTCAGGCATAAATGTATAGGCGGCATGTAGTAATGTCGAGCTTGTATCAAATCCGTCACCAACAGGTTTAATGGTATCCGATCCGAAAATGGTATTGACATGCCATACATAGGCAGCAAGTAATTCAAGGTTATCAATAGAGTTGTTGATTAATGCAACTGCATCATAGGTTTGCGGCATTTGTCTCCAGTTGACCGTACCTACAAATCTCTGATTGTCAAGATTGACACCTTGCCGACCGACTCTTAAAAGTGTATCTCCTGCTTTATAGTCCAAGTAAGCTTGCGTAATACGTGTCTGGGAGGGATCTGCAACCACATCGTAAAGACCTCTATCCCCACTTCCCGCTTCCAAATCCCAATAATCGCCACTACCTGCGACATTGATTCCTTCCAAATAGACCGAAAGTCCGTCAATCTGCATAAAATCTGCACCAACTCCCAGCATCAATCTATTGGTAAATGCATTGGCTTTGTCTGTACCGTTTCGATAAACATTGGCATACTCATATCTCGGTCTGATCTCACCCTTGGCGTAGATGTTGTTAAAGATCAGGAACTCTGCCAGTGCCGGAGCAGCCTCTTCAACAGGTGCCGGAGCGATATCCCCTCCCGCCATCAGCATTGCCGAAGCCGCTACAGAAAGTAAAAGTACTTTTTTCATTTTCATTTCTCCTTATGTTTATGATAAGAAAATCATAACATAACCATTAACAGAAAATCAATGAAAGGTGATGAAAAAGTAAACAAATCGCAATATTCTTGATATGAGTCAAGGATTTAGGGTAGATTTAAAATTTTTTTAAGGGAAGTAAATACTTAGAAGTGGTGGCGCCGGACGGAATCGAACCGCCGACACATGGATTTTCAATCCATTGCTCTACCAACTGAGCTACGGAGCCACGCTGCTTAAAGACAAACTGTCATTTAAGTGGCTGAAATTATAACACTGAAACCTTAAGAATATCTAAGAATGAGAGGTCTTAAGAGACTTTTTGCATGAATCATAGGATTACAGTGCTTTGACGAGTGCCGTAAAGACCTCTCCGCGGTGTTTGTAGGAGTTGAACTGATCGAAGCTTGCCGCTGCGGGAGAGAGCAGGGCGACGCTTTCTGTGGTGTGCAGGGTATCGATCATCTTGACGGCATTCTCAAGGGTCTGAGCCTCTTTGAGATCGATGTCGAAACGTTGACTGAGATCCTTGAGCTTTTGACTGTTGGCACCGATGCTGTAGAGGGTCAGATCGAGTGAAGAGAGCAGCGTGAAGAGCGGGGTGAGGTCGACCCCCTTGTCATCTCCGCCGAGGATGAGGTGGATAGGTCTGTCGCTGTAGCCTTTGACCGCTTGGATGGTCGCATCGAGGTTGGTTGCTTTGGAGTCGTTGACCCAAAGTCTGCCTTTGGCATCGGTGAACTCCTCCTGCCGGTGCGCGTCACGGGTGAATCGGTTGAGCAGGTCGTAGTCGGTCTCATCGAAAAGAACCCGCGTGATGGCAAGCGAGAGCAGCGCATCCTGCAAGAATGCACCGCGATAGTGTAGTTTGGAGGCATCGAGCTTGAAGTATTCGCACAGAAAGTCGTTGCTGTCATACTCGACCACATAGGCGTTGGTAGGAGGGAGGTCAAGCCCTTTGGGGACAAGAGCAAGTTCTCCCTCTTTCATCGTACGAAGCGGACGCAGTTTATCCGCAGCGTAGGCTTCGGGTGTACCGTGCCAGTCGAGATGATCGGGAGTGATGGGCAGCAGCAGATAGATATCGGGTGAGGCGTATCGCGTGTGGTGGAGGGTGAACGAGCTTGTCTCCAGTACCCAGATGGGTGCCTCGGGATCGAGGGCTGCCAACGGTGTACCGATATTGCCGCCGCTGATCGCACCGCGTTTTTGAAGTAGATGGGTGAGCATCTGGGTGGTGGTGGTCTTGCCGTTGGTACCGCTTATCCAAACCGTGAACGGTTTGAAGAGGGTAGAGTAGGGTGGGCATTCCTGCCCACCGAGAATGAAATCATACTCGCTTAGCAGGTTTTTTGCTTGTTGAATGAGCGGATGTTTAGGTGGAAGGCTGGGTGTTGTCACCTCTAAATCACTCTCATTGGGATTGAAAAGAGCGGATGGTTTGATGGTATTGTTCTCTTCATCTATATAGGTTTGGGTACAGTTGTCATCATAAAAGGTACACCCCCCGTCAAGTTTGCGTGCGATCGCTTTAGTAGTCAACCCGTAACCAAAAAGTGTCGGCTTCAACTGTTCGTTACTCATTCCTCATTCCTCATTGCGTCTATCTGAACTTGAATGAGATCAGCGCCAGTACATTGGCGATAAAAGCGATCATCCAGAAGCGGACGATGATCTTGTTCTCCGCCCAGCCTT
>CAYPWA010000203.1:0-2902 GCA_964414325.1 uncultured Sulfurovum sp.
ACCGTATGGACATTGCCTCTTGGGTTGAAGTCTGCAATAAGTTTCATAGACTTTGGCTGTAGTTTTTCATAGAGCGTATCGAAGATCTCATTGGCAGAGTTCTCATGAGAGATATAGCGGAACATGAAGGAGTTGATGTAGAGTTTGAGTGCCTTGAGCTCGATGACGGTTTTGTCCGGTACATAGGAGAGTTTCAGTGTCGCGAAGTCAGGATAGCCCGATCGTGGACACAGACACATGAACTCAGGCAGCTCGATATTGATGGTATAGTTTTTTTCGTGATCGTTAGGCCAGAAGTTCTCCTGTGCATGGATGTCAAATTCGCGTATTTCTTTTTCGCCGTATTTCATGGTTTTCCTTTAGTTGTATTTTGCGATCAGTTCATGCTCATTAATCGCTTTTGCGATACCGAAACCCTGAAGGTAGTCGATGCCCATCTTGATAAGCTCTTGTTCCTGTTCCGGTCTGTCCACCCATTTGGCAACGGTTGTGATCTGAAGCTCTTTTGCCATATGGATAAGAGAATTTAACATGGTGCGCGTATTGGTATCATCAAGTTTGGTCACGTAGTCGCGGTCGAACTGGACCATATTGAAGTGGAAATGTTTCATGTATTCCATGGAGGCATTCGATGAACCGAAGTTATCGATCGCAATGCGTACACCCTTTTTTCGGAAGTTCTCAAGTGTTTTGAGATAGCCGCTGAGGTTATGGTGTGTTCTGCGCTCATAGAGTTCGATGATCAGTCGCTTAGGGTTGACCCCGCTGTGTGAGAGCTTGTCGAAGAAGGCTTCCTGAAATGCTTTGTCCCGTAGGGAGAAGGGAGAGATATTGAAAGAGAAGCTGATCTTCTCATCAATAAGCGGAAGGGTGTCGAGGATATGCTCAAAAAGTGCCATATCGTACGCTCGTCCTTTACCAAGACGGTTGATGATAGGCAGATAGACCCTTGGGAGTATCTCTCCCATGGAGGAGGAAAAGAGCTTTACCGAGATCTCATAAATATCTACATGCCCTGTATGTACATTGAGCAGGGGACGGAAAGAGAGTCGGAAGGTCTTTTTCTTCAGAGCCGTGAGCACACATGACTCTATTTCGGAGAGTGCCTGAGAATCCATGACACTGTTGGCGGTTCTTTCGTTGTCTTGGCTTTTATCCTGTACGGCAATAAGATGCTTCAGCCGACCGATATCTTTTTCGAGATCCTCTCCTGTATTGGTGATTGCTGCGAAGGCGTAATCGATCTCGATCTGATCGATAAGGTGGTTTTTTTCGATGAAGCGTCTGAAGATACTCTCGATATCTTTGGTCTCCTGGTCGATTGCGATAAGGAATTCCGCACCGTACCGTCTGGCGATCAACGCTTTGGAGAGACCTTCGTTTATGAGGGTGTCGTTAAGGGTATGAATGATCCTGTAGAGAAGTGTATCGACTGCTTCCGTACTATAGTTTTCGTTGATCGTGGAAAGGTTACGAATGATTAGCAGCACAATGGTCTTTGGGTGGTATTCATGCAGCTTTTGGACAAATGCCTTTTCGTTGAATCCCTGTGTCGTCTGGTCGATCAGGCTCTCTTTGACGCTCAGCTCCATCAAAAAATAGATAAAGTAAACCGTAATGAAGATAAGACTACCGAAAAGAAAGGTCATCTCCAGATCGATGGAGAAGCTTTTGTCTCTGAAAAAGATGCTGTAAAAGACAAGGGATACCAGGAGAATAACAGGTATGCCGGCTCGCAGAGCAAGTTTAAACCGGCGTTCCCGCTCTTCTAGTTCGGAGAGGAGCATGGATCAGACATCCAGGTGCTTGACATCTTTGGCGTGCTTCTCGATGTAGGCACGTCTTGGCTCTACCTCATCTCCCATAAAGAGTGTAAAGGTCTCGCTTGCCTCTTCGATATCGTTGATCTTGACCTGAAGCAGGCTTCTGTTCTCCGGTGTCATGGTGGTCTCCCAGAGCTGCTCGGGGTTCATCTCCCCCAGACCTTTGTAGCGCTGGATGTAAGCACCTTTTTTGGCATTGGCTTCGACCTCTTCAAAGAGCTTGAGCAGGTCTTTGTCGGCAAACTCGTCGGTGATGTGTTCCTGGATCTTCTGATGGATGTGGATCGCTTCGTTGTAGTGCGGGTTGGTAAAGAGGATGTCGTCCACGATCAGCTCTTCAAGCCCGTCGTTGGTCTGTACGTAGTAGTGCAGCTTCTCTTCATCCACAAATTTATTGAGAATGTTGTAGCCCAGGTCGGAAATGTACTTTTCCAGTGTTTTGGCAAGGGTCTTGTTGTCCGTACCGACGACATCGGGGTTCTCGATCATATAGCGCAGCACTTCGACCAGTGCGAAACGCTTTTCGATCTCTTTGAGGGTCATACGGTAGTATGCCACCAGCTTGAAGAGGTCGATCAGGTCGTTGCGTCCCATCGTGGTACTCTCGATTGCATCGATACCGTTCTCGATAAGGAAGTCGTTGAGCGCTTTGTCATCTTTGAGATAGGTCTCGTTCTTCCCTTTTTTATAGCGGTAGAGCGGTGGCTGAGCGAGGTAGAGGTAGCCCTTCTCGACCACCGGACGCAGGAAACGGAAAAAGAAGGTCATCAGCAGGGTCTGGATGTGGCTTCCGTCGACATCCGCATCGGTCATGATGATGATCTTGTGGTAGCGCAGCTTCTCTTCGTCGAACTCGTCGCCGATCCCGCAGCCAAGTGCGGTGATCATATTCTTGATCTCATCGGATTTTAGGATCTTTTCCAATCGTGCTTTTTCGACATTGAGGATCTTACCCTTAAGCGGCAGGATCGCCTGAAAGACACGGTCGCGTCCCTGCTTTGCCGAACCGCCCGCAGAGTCTCCTTCCACCAGATAGATCTCACTGATCTCGGGGTCTTTGCTCTGGCAGTCGGCAAGTT
>CAYPWA010000204.1:0-2898 GCA_964414325.1 uncultured Sulfurovum sp.
AGTGCATATAGCCTTTGTGGGTACCGACCACATTGCCCTCGGTATCGATCGTCTCACCGGGCATATCGATGTCCATATGGCGGGCGAGCACTTCGTCATAGGTGTTCTCGACAAAGCAGATCTCGCTGCTCTCAGGCTGCGTAGCGAACTCTTTGAGCACCTCGATATCGGCTGCATAAGCCTTGACATCGGGTTTGACCCAGGTACCAAGCGGGAAGATCAGGCGTGGGAGCACCTCTTTTTTGACCTCACAGAGAAAATAGCTCTGGTCTTTGTTGGGATCGTCCGCTGCGTAGATGAACGATCCGTCACACTGTATGTAGTGTCCCGTAGCGATGAAATCCGCCCCTACCGAATCGGCAAACTCCACCATCTTCCCAAACTTGATGGTACGGTTACACATTACACAGGGGTTGGGGGTGAGTCCCTGTTTGTAACTCTCTACAAAGTACTCATAGACATTGTCGTTGAACGCTTGGCTCAGGTCATAAAAATGCACCTTGATGCCCAGATACTCGGCGACTTTCTGTACTTTTCGCCAATTCTCTTCGTGATATCCGGGCTTGTTGTGGAGCTTCATATAGACACCTTCCACCTCATACCCCTCTTTTTGCAACAGCACGGAGGTCACTGTCGAATCGACCCCGCCGCTCATTCCGACCAATACTTTCTTTTTCATCATTCTACCTTTTCGATCTCTATGGCTATCTGATCACCTGCCCGGACAAGGCGGCCTTGTGCGATCTTTCTATCCGCATTCCGCAATTCGACCCTCTGCATATCCAAAGCGCCGATATCGATCCGTGTCTCCTCTTTTATCTCCCTGCTCTGCACGGAGCCAAAGAGAGAAAAAAGGAGTTCATATTTTTTACTATTATTCGACGAATAGGTCTTTTTGTCAACGATCTTTGTGACACGCAAACCTTTGCCGCATGACTCCATTAGTGCAGTCGCACAGGCGCTGCCCTCATACCAGAGTTCAAGCTTGAGAGAGTGTATCGGCAGTACGATCACATCACCCCTATGCACGCTCTTAAGATCGCTGCGTTTGATCTCAACAGGCGGCAGCATCAGTGTATAGTCTCTAAAAAGCGGGTGCTTTCGTACCAGTTTCTCCAGTCGGCTCGCCTGCGTCTCATCCCTCATTTACATCACCGATGAAGCGCTCCAGCAGGTACTCTTTGCTTGCGACAAGCAGATCGTCAGGTACCTCCTGCCCTGTGGAGAAGTAACTCATCGGAAGCTTGTAGAGCAGCATAAAGTTCAAAAGTGTCCCCAGATGCTTGGTCTCATCGAACTTGGAGACGATCAGCGCTTGAGGATCGAGGAAGGAGAAGTTTTGGTAGATATCGTCCATATCCTCATACTTCACCGTTGCCGAGAGTGCCAGATGCACTTCCAGTGTTCGGGGCGTTTCAGAGGTAACGAACTCGATCACCTTGACGAACTTCTGCGTATCATAAGGCGACATCCCCGCCGTATCGACAAGGATCACATCATACGCCTCCAGTGCTTCGATCCGCTCCTTGAAAGCTTCGGGCGAGGAGACCCCGTAGTGTTCGATCTGCATGATCTCCGCATACTGCGCCAACTGCTCCATCGCACCGACCTTGTAACTGTCAAGATTGATAAGCGCCACCCTGTAGGGACGATCGAGCAGATAGGCGTAGCGGGCGGCTAGCTTGGCAATGGTGGTGGTCTTGCCCACTCCGGTAGGTCCTACCAGCATCATCAGTTTGGGAGAGGAAAGATCCTCCTCTTTGACTTGCAACGTCTCGTCTATCTCTTCAAGCAGATAGGAGACCAGCAGGGATTCATCCTCGATGATCGGTGTTCCCACCAGAGAGTCCAGCACGCCATCCAGCCATTTGGGGGCGACCCCTTTATCAAGAAAGAGACGACGCACCTTCTGTACTACCGTATCAGATAGCGGTTCACCGATGATCTCCGCTTTCATCTCCTCAAGCTCCGCTTTGAGCGCGCCGATCTCACCGAGCATTTCCTCCTCTTCACTTCGCTTTTTGGATCGCAGTGCTGCCGTACCGAAGGAGCGCTCCATAAAGAGCGTCTTGGGAACGGCGATGACCACCTCCGCACGCAGTTCACCGTCATCATAACGCAACTGCTTAGCCGAAACGATCTGCAGATCCTCACTGCCATACTTCTCTACTGCCTGCTCATACGCCCCTTTGGGGGTCGAGGCGACAAATGTTTCGTTGATCATACTACTACCTTTCTCATCTTTGCCAACGGTATGAGTATCGAACTTCGCTGCATCCATCCCGGATGAGGGAGCACGAGACGCGGTGATGTCATCGTCACGTCATCATAAAATATCAGGTCGATATCCAGTGTCCTCGGCGCATCTTTGAACAGACGCTTTCTGCCAAAACGCTTCTCTACACGCAGTACATAGGAGAGCAGTTGACGCGGTGTCATATCGGTACGTACCAGGATCAGTCCGTTGAGGAAATCCTCCTGATCGAGAAAGCCGAACGGTGGGTTCTTCAACAGAGGAGAGGTCTCGACGATCTCCACCAACGCCTGTCGTTTCAACGACACGAACAGATGATGAAAACGACGCAGCACATCTCCGACATTGCCGCCAATCCCCAGCAGCGCAGAGTGCGCTTTATGCGATCTCTTGTTGCTATGATAGGGAAAATGCGGGGTATAGATCAATGTGTGAGCTTTGGTGAGATGTTTTTTCTTAACCAAAATTTCCCTTCACCCTTCATTCTTCATTCTTACAGTACCTTCGCCCGTCCGTCGATCATGGCGACCATATCTTCGATGCGGATACCGAATTCACCGGGCACATAGATCCCCGGTTCGATGGTAAAGACCATCCCATCCTCGATGATCGTCTCGGACTTTGAGGCGATATAGGGCATCTCG
>CAYPWA010000205.1:0-2896 GCA_964414325.1 uncultured Sulfurovum sp.
GATCCGAGCCAGAAGTACGCGCTAGACATCGAAATGGAACTGCCGCTGAAGTTCAACGAGGCAGTATTTAGCTGTGAGAAGAAGATCGACATCACCTACAAGACCTTCTGCCGTGACTGTGACGGTACCGGCGCCAAAGATGGCAAGCTCACGACCTGTGACTACTGCGGCGGACAGGGACAGGTGATGATGCGTCAAGGGTTCATGACCTTCACGCAGGAGTGTCCCAAGTGTCACGGTGTGGGCAGAAAGATAGAGCAGAAGTGTCCAAGCTGCCACGGCAAAGGGTATGAAACCAGAGATGATACCGTCACCATCAAGATCCCTGCCGGAGTGGACAGTGGCAACCGTCTACGCGCCCAAGGCTACGGAAACGAAGCAAAGAACGGACAGAGGGGAGACCTCTATCTGGTCTTCTATGTCGAAGAAGATGAACACTTTGTACGTAACGGCAATGATGTCTACATCGAAGTGCCTGTCTTCTTCACACAGGCGATCCTAGGTGAGACTATCTCTATCCCTTCACTTGACGGTGAGATCGAGCTGGAGCTCAAACAGGGTACCAAGGACAGAGAGCAGTTCGTCTTTGAAGGAGAAGGTGTTGCCGATGTGCACAGCGGACGTAAAGGACGGCTCATCGCCCAAGTCAAGATGGTACTCCCCAAAAAAGTCAACGAAGAACAAAAAGAGCTGCTTGAAAAACTTCAGGAGAGCTACGGGCTGGAGAGCCATCCGCACAAAAGTACCTTCGAATCCGCCTTTGACCGTATCAAAAGCTGGTTTAAATAGTCTCCTCATTACTCCCCTATCGGGAGTCCCTTCCCCTCTCCATCTTATCTATTCTCTTATATACAATTAAGAAAGAAATGGTTACACTACATTAAGGATAATTTTTTTCCTTAATTAATGCAAGGAGTATCGTATGGCAAAAAGAGGTAATTCAATCATCAAAGGGTTGGAGATATCCGATATCATCTCCAAACTTAACCGTGCCTATGCGGATGAGTGGCTCGCGTACTATCAGTATTTCATCGAAGCAAAGGTCATCACCGGGATCATGAAGGATGCGGCGATCGCAGAACTGACGCAGCACGCCACAGACGAACTCCGTCATGCCAATATGGTTGCCGATCGTATCCTGCAGCTTGGCGGGACACCACTGCTGCACCCCAAAGAGTGGTTCGAGCAAACCCACTGCGGCTATGATGCACCTACACAGTTTGATGTGGTCAACATTTTGGAGGATTCTATCAAGGGTGAACAATGTGCCATCTCTGTCTACTCCGAGATCGCAGAGATGACTCGGGACAAAGATATCGTTACTTACGACTTAGTCAGCCAGATCCTCGCGGATGAAGTAGAACACGAAGAGGATCTGCAGGCACTCTATGATGACATCACCGATTTTGTCACACAGATCAAAGCAAGCCTCAGCTGACACGCTGATGCAGTATCACTTTTGAGGGTGACGGTACAAGGTCACCCTCCTCTACGGTCGCATCATATGCGATCACATATATCTCATCATCTCTTTGCAGATAGTGATTCTCTCCAAACTCCGCATACGCTGTCGCACCAATAGAGATGAGTGCCTGCTTCGGATAACCGCACGCTTTCAAATATGCGGCGATATCTTCCAGCGGGCCGAAATCCTGCTGTGTATTGATCTTCTCGATCAGCCACGCTTTGAGCTTACCGTAGAAGTAGCTGTAGCCAAGCAACGGTGCATCTACCCCGTAAGGGTGCAGTACTCCCTCACGCCTAACATAGGAGCAGAGATGGTATCTGTCCATCACCCCACCCTCTTCAAAACGATCGATTGGAAGCCACTTGTCACCGATCCCTTTGGAGTTTGGTCCCCAAGACTTCTTCTCGGAGATCTTTTTTGCGCCCTCTTTGCGTATGGTGCAGTCATTGAATGTCGTAAAGGCATTGGGGATAAGATCAATGACCTCTTTGGTATCACTGTAGACAAGATCGCACAGCAGCGCGATCTCAGGCTCAACTTGTGCATTGGCTTCATACGAGGGCAGTTGCAAACTCTCTGTACCGATAGAGTAAACGCCAAGAAAACTCTCTGATCCGGGTAGATAAAAAGGGAATATCCCCTTGGGGGCTTGGGGCTCTTCTGTAATAACATCTTTGAAATCCTCAAGCTCTCCCGCCTGCTCCAAATGGTGGGCGAAGTTCCCTGCCACCCCTAACCCTATGACATCTTTTAGATCCATGTATCCTCTTTTTTTAGCGCTATTATAGCACGTTACACACCAAATACACACTGATAGTTTATACTCAATCATCATCCTGAGAAAGGAGAAATAATATGGCAGACAAAAAAAGAGACAGTAAAAATATCATCTTCGTATCTATCTTTATCGGAACGATGCTCGTATTTATGCTTGGGACGGTGATCTATGTCACTTCACAGGTAGCCAACTGTTCAAGTGTCAAAAAAGCAAGGAAAATGTGTATGAACAACTCGACAATGCATAAAAATAAAATGTGGAGAATAGAAAAAAGAGATAGAGGAATGCAGACCGCCTAAACGGTCCGCAAAGGAGAGGCAGGAGATTAGTTCCCTGCTACCGCATCCTTGAGTGTTTTACCGAACTTGAATTTAGGTGCTGTGTGTGCAGGCTTAGTATACTTCTTGTTCGTTCCAGGTACTGTACCTGTTTTCTCAGCTACTTCAGCTGTTGAGAAAGTTCCGAATCCTACCAGAGAAACCGACTCTTTTTTTGTCAGTGCTTCAGTGACTGAATCAATGAATGCCTTCACTGCTCTCTCTGCTGCTGCTTTACTCTCATATTCACCGTTCTTTTGTACAAGGTCAACAAATTCTGCTTTTGTCATTCTTCTTCCTTTAATATTAAGATGCGGTTATTATAGCACAAAC
>CAYPWA010000206.1:0-2881 GCA_964414325.1 uncultured Sulfurovum sp.
GCATGATCTCAAACCAGTTGCGTTTGAAGTGTTTGCGTATGTAGCTCTCATGATGGGGCACGGTACAGCCCGCACAGTTTTGGTGGATGGCATCGTCGCTGATGTATTGATCACCGTCCTTTGAGTCGATGGCGCAGGTGGAGTAGAGGGTTTTGCCCTCTTTTTGCTCAAAGCCCGCATCATTGAAGCGAAAGTTGGGACAGGCGCAGAGATAGCAGTTAAGATCCTTCATCTCGTGGCACTTTCTGTTTTCGGCGTAGAGCGGACAGAAGTCGGGTTCGTGCTCTACCATATGCTCAAAACGAAAGTATGCTATCACCTCCTCGTCACTGAGGTGTGAGAGCTTGCGCATAATAGCGGCGTGTTTCTTGCCGTGTGCTTCAAACCACTTGCTATAAGACATTTTCCATCCTCACAAACTCAAGATAATCGATCTTCTCTCTTTTAAGACCCAGAAAGTAGAGCATCTTCTGCAGAGTGCCTGCGTGTGAACAGATGAGGATCTCTCCCTCTTTGGGAAGGTCGTGCAGAAACTGTTTGATCCGCCGCTCAAACGCCTGCGGACTCTCGGCACAGACGTAGTCGTGCCATCGCGCTTTGCTCTGAAGCAGGGACTCGTCATAGCTTGGAAGCGTGGTGATCTCCTGAAAACGCTTGCCTTCAATATGCGCTTTGAAGCGTACCTCTCGCAGACGTGCATCCGTAGTATAGTGTTCGATCCCCATATAGGCAAGCGTTTGTGTGCAGCGCAACAGATCGGAGCTGTAGACGCGATCGAAAGGGATCTTGGTCAGTATCTCGACCGCTTGGGCATCAAAAAGCGAAGGCTCTATCTCCAGATCGGTCCATCCGTTGTATCGTCCCTGATATTTCGGATGCAGCGGTGCGTGGCGCAGCAGGGTCAAAGCCATAGCATCCCTCCGATCAGAAAGAGGATGATTTCGGTCGTCTCAAGCGTCGTACCCAGCACGTCGCCGTTGAGAAAGCCGAGCTTTTTGCCAAGGAGTGTTGCCGTAAGATAAGTGATGAGAAGCCCCGATAGAAGCAACGGTACAAAAAGCCATCCTAAAGCCAACACTCCGATGATCCCAAAGAAGACTAATGAGGCTGCAAAATGACGCTTCTCAAACCTCTCCTGCATCGTCGTGATAAAGGTTGAGCGAAAACGCTGTGTCAAAAAGAGCAACTGCAACCCGATACGGCTGATGATGAGTGTCGAGATAAAGAGACCGTAGGCTTCGTAGCTCAGCAGATAGACGATCGCTGCGACTTTGAGCAGCATCATACCTGCCGCCCAGAGCACCCCCATCGCACCGACGGTGGGCTCTTTGATGATCTTGTAGGCGTCTTTGCCCGAGTGTTTGGCATAGAGTGCATCAGCCACATCCATCACTGCCTCGGTATGCAAAAACCCGTAGAGCATCATATACCCCACCGCTGCTACAACCCCTGCAAGCCACTCCAGAGGGAAAAGCACACGATAGACAAGGAGCGTGAGCAGACCGAGGATCAGACCCCCAAACGGCAACCAAAAGATCATCGCTGCCAAAACAGGCGGAGTGAAAAGGTTGTCACGCTCTTTGATGTGTATGGGCAGGATAGTGAAGTAGGAGAGCATCAGTTTGAAGCCGAGATAGAGATCGTTTAACATACTATCGCTCCTATGCCAAAAAGTGTCAGAAGCACTATATCTAATCTTGGCTGTAAGGCAAGCGCCGCTTCGATATCAAGATCCGTGATCTCCTCTCTGCCCGTGCCGAAATAAGGTTTGGGTACAACCTTTCCGAAGTAGGAGGTAGGACCGCCGAGTTTCACTCCAAGTTTCCAACCCATCGCGGCGATAGGGTAGCCGGCATTAAGGCTTTCGTGTTTTGAGCCTTGTATCCAAATTTTACGTAGGGGTAGACCCAAGTGTCTGCCCTTCATTAATAAAACAATCAACACAGATGTCATACGAGCAGGGATATAGTTTGCCACATCATCCAACTTTGCGGCAAACTTTCCGAACTTCTCATAGCGTTCATTTCTGTAGCCCACCATCGAGTCAAGCGTATTGATAGCCTTATAGACAAATGCACCCCAGAGTCCAAAAAGTATGAGATAAAAGAGTGGCGCGATGACACCGTCGGAGAGATTTTCGGCATAGGTCTCTATGGCTGCTTTATTGATGTCCGAATCGCTTAGGTGTTCGGTATCACGGCTGACAAGGTATCTGATCTGCTGTGGGTGGACGATGATCTCTTTGACCGAATCATAGAGCATTTTGGAGGCAATGGCTGTTGAAGCGATCACTCCCTCTATCAGTAAAGTGAGGAGCGAGGAGTGAGGGGTGAGGAGTGACTGGATGGCAGCACTGATGCCAAAAGTGATGCACAGTAGAGAAAGCGTCAATATTGCCCCTCTTGCAATGCTGTCTGCGTAAAACTTCTTCTCGAACCATGCAATGTAGTCTCCCATCAAAACCACAGGATGGCGTATCTGTTTAAATTCGCCGAAGATTCTGTCTGTCGCATAGGCGATGAGGGCTGTCTCAACGTACACTGCGCAGTATCCTCTCTTTGTCCAGATAGCCAAGCATCGTCTCTACAAAATCTTCGATCCGGTTCCGGCTATACGACTGAAACCACTCATCTTCAAAGAGCCCGTGGCTGAAGGTGCCGTAGAGTTTGTCCGCTTTGTATGTGTTGGGGTATTTGGCTGAGGTACCGTGGTGTATCTCGTAGGTTGCTCCATTGCGCTTGAGTATCTTCTCTTTTTGAAACACAATATCATCATCGATGAAGCCTAATGCCTCCACGGTAGTCGGTCTTTCCATCTCGATGCAGGCATCATCCACAATGCGTTCGAACATCATCTGATACCCGCCGCAGATACCGATGAG
>CAYPWA010000207.1:0-2881 GCA_964414325.1 uncultured Sulfurovum sp.
TCCACGCCAGAGGTCCTATGGGCATCGAAGGGCTGACAACCTACAAGTTCAAGATCTACGGCAGCGGACAGATAAGGGAATGATTTACTCGGCATTAAGCTTGCTTCGTTAGAATGTCACAAATTTACTATTAGGAACATATAATGGCAATTGCAAAAGAGAACAGTGTCGTCGGCATCGAGTACGAAGTCAAAGAAGCAGGAAGCAACGAGATCGTTGACAGTAACAAAGGGGCGCAGCCGCTTGAGTTCATCATGGGCAAAGGGCAGATCATTCCCGGTCTGGAGAATGCACTCGTAGGTATGAACGAAGGCGAAAGTGCCGATATCCTTGTCAAAGCAGCGGATGCGTACGGTGAGGTCAACCCCGAAGCACAGCAGACACTGCCTATCGAGCAGTTCGAAGGTGTGGATCTCAAAGAGGGAATGACACTCTACGGACAGGGAGAGGACGGACAGACTGTACAGGTCGTTGTCAAATCATTCAATGACAAAGAGGTGACTATCGACTTCAACCACCCATTGGCAGGGAAGGATCTGATGTTCTCCGTGACAGTCCTCTCCGAGAGAGAAGCGACTGCTGACGAAGCGGCTACCGGTATGGTAGGTGGTGGACAGGCTGAAGGTAGCTGCGGTACAGGCTGCGGCTGTCACTAAGCCTTACGAGCCCGAAGGGGCTCTATCTTTATCATTCTGCACACAATCTCTATACTTTTTCACAACGTCCTCTCTTCATAATCGATTTATATGCTTGGATAAGCTATAATTAATCTATATTGTGTTTTTTAGGGGAGAACAATGATGAAGAAGATAGAGAAATTTTTCGATATCAATATGGTTTTGATGACTATCTATTCCGCGCTGGAAACAGTAAGAGAAGAGGAGCAGATCGAACTTGTCTACGATATCGAACCGACAATCCCCAAAGAGTTACGAGGTGATGTTGAGTCTGTTACCCATATTTTAACACAACTACTGATGTATATTTTCCAGAATACGCCCAATCATGAGGTTATCCTTGCGCTGAGAGCCCCTAAAGATTTTCTCTATGAGGAGTTTATCTCCTTTGAAGTAAATGAAACTGGGATTAGCAGACAGAAAGCTCAGAGCTTTTTTGAGGCACGCCTCAAGCCGCTACTGGAAAGACTGGAAGCAACAGCTTTTTATGATGATGAAACCGAGAAGATTTCTGTTTCCATCCCTTTCAAATTGCATGATCTGGGAAACCGCCGCTATTACCGTTTACCGGATATCGGTATGCTTGGCAAAAAGGTACTACTGATCTCCAAAAGCAGGATTGTTGCCGAGAGTTTACAGAAGATGTTTAATTATTTTCTGTATGAGGTGGATGTAGGTGCGGAGACCTATAAGAAACGCGGGAGCAATCTGGCGATTTATGATATTTTTGTACTTGAGGACTCTTTGTTGACGCAGGGGATTGAAGAACTTGTTGAAAAGGTACAGCAGACGCATGATCTGAAGTTCGTGATATTGCAGGAGGCTGATCGACCCGAAATGTTGAACCAAAAGTGTATCTCTGCCTATCTGGTAAAACCGGTCATGCAGGAAAGCGTCTTTGAACTGATCATCTCCCTCTTTGAAGAAGATATCAAAGATCGGAAGATCAAGAAAGAGGCAGGCAAGCCGATTATCAATATGGAAAAGTATATTATCGATGCGTTCAAAAAGAGCGAAGAGGCCTATGTACAGATGGAGAAGATCAAAGAACAGATGATGCCAAAAGTGCAGGAAAAGCCCCTCCCCGAGCCCGAGAGACCTCAGGAAGAAAAAGAGGAAAAACATCTAAAGGTACTCAATATCGAAAAAGGCAAAGAGAATGCCAAGAAAGCAGGACTTGATTACAGTGATGAACTTTGGCGTTATGTAGAAACGTTTGATAAGTCCGATATCTACTTTAGAGATATCGCCAATGGAAAAGCGGTTTGGCAGATCAAAGAATTTGCTATGGATTTGGAAAAGAAGTCCAGATTTATAGGTGCGGAGAGGATCGAAGACCTTGCCGAGAAGATCAGCCTCCTTTTTGTCTATGATAACCTTGATATGTTGCCTGTCTATACCGGGAAGTATCATCTTGAGCTTCAAAAATTGTTTGGTGAGATAGATCGATATCTCAAAAAACACCATTGACCGTCAAATAGATGTCAATATGACATGCTTTTGAGATATGGTATTTCTCTTTCTGTATAATCCATTTTATGTACCTTGATACAGATATAGAGATATTCTCTTTTGGTTTGCTTCTGTTCTTTTCGATGCTTTTTTTTGGTCGTGTTGTTTTTTGGATCATCTTCTCCAACCCTTCCAAGCGAAAACTCAAACAGTATCGCAGTCTCAAAAAGCTCAAAAAGCTTAGCTGGAGCCAATTTGAACACCTTTGTAAGTTGCTTTTTGAAGAGGAGGGCTGGAAAGTAAAGGAAAATGAAAAATCTGGTGCTGATGGTGGAGTGGATCTCTGGATGCACAAGCGTCGCAGTACAGCCATCGTACAGTGCAAGAAGTATGAGGATGCTCGTGTGACCATCAAAGTGATCCGGGAGATGTACGGTCTGATGTATGAGTACGATGTCGACCACGCCTTTGTGGTCACGACCAGTGAGTTCACCAAAGAGTGCTACCGATTTGTCGAGGATAAAGAGATGACACTCATCAACGGTGAGTCTCTGCTGGCGCGTATCAGACGATTATGAATCCTCCTCGTAGGGTTCGAAGTCCTCTTTTTTGACACCACAGTCGGGACACTCCCAGTCATCCGGTAGATCCTCAAAGGGAGTACCCGGCGGGATGCCGCTGTCAGGATCACCCACCGCAGGATCGTAGATATAGTCACAGACGGTGCAGATATATTTTTGTGCCATGTAATA
>CAYPWA010000208.1:0-2853 GCA_964414325.1 uncultured Sulfurovum sp.
CACAGCGTGAAGCGGTAGAACATATCGACGGTGCGATGCTCATCCTTGCAGGAGCGGGCAGCGGTAAGACCAAGACCCTGACCACACGTCTGGCATACCTCGTAGGAGAGGTCGGTATCGACCCTGCCAATACCCTCACACTGACCTTCACCAACAAAGCTGCCGCCGAGATGCGTGAACGTGCGCTCAAACTGATGCCCACCAGGGTCTCCTATCCTCCGCTTCTATGTACATTCCACAAATTCGGTCTGCTCTTTTTGAAGTTCCACATCGAAAAGCTCGGGCGTGCCAACAGCTTTGTGATCATAGACAGCGACGACAAAAAACGACTGCTGCGCACCATCGCCAAAGATCTCAAGATCGATCTCAACCTCTCCTTCATCGCCTCGGAGATCTCCAAATATAAGAACTCTCTGCTTACACCGGAGGTCGTCATCCAGAAAGCCGAACTTCCCGACTATAAGAAAGTCGCTTCGATCTACGAAAAGTACCAGCAAAACATCACCGAGAACAATCTGGTGGACTTTGACGACCTGCTGATGCTGACCTATAAGATACTTGCATCCGACGAAGCATTGCGCAAAGAGACCAGCAACCGCTACAAATATATCATGGTGGACGAGTATCAAGATACCAACGAACTGCAGTTCAGGCTGCTTGAACTGCTTGCCAGCGAACACGACAACCTCTGTGTGGTCGGGGATGATGACCAGAGTATCTACGGATGGCGGGGAGCCAATATCCGCAATATACTGGAGTTCTCGGAGAACTTCTCTTCTTGTAAAGTGGTGAAGCTTGAGACCAACTACCGTTCTACCGAACCCATCCTCAAAGCCGCCAATGCCCTGATCGAGCACAACTCCCAACGACTGGGGAAAAAACTGGTCTCTCACAAAGGTGAAGGACCTGAGGTCAAACTGCTCCATTCGCTTGACGAATCCATGGAAGCCAAAGCGATCGCCCATCAGATACACGATCTTCTCGACCAAGGGGTCGATCCTGATGAGATCGCCGTACTCTACCGTATCAATGCGCTCTCCCGTTCACTGGAAGAGGGATTTAGCAAAGAAAATCTCCCCTTCAAGCTGATCGGAGGGATGCGTTTCTACGAGCGTGCCGAGATCAAAGATATCATCTCCTACTTCCGGGTCTTTGCCAACCCGCACGATGACTTCTCTCTGCTGCGCATCATCAACAAACCCAAACGCGGGATCGGCAAAGCCTCCATCGAAAAGCTTCAAAAAGCCGCGTTCGATGCCCATCTTCCACTCTATGACTATATCCGCCAGAGTGTGGAGGGAACACTTCCTGTCGTTGTAAGCAAAAAGGTGATAAACGCACTGGCTACACTGATCAACGACATCGATATGCTGCAGACCGAGGCGCAAGAGAGGCTTGAGAACTTTATCACCCTCTTTGAAGAGCGCATCAAGCTCAAGGATCACTATGCGGGTATGGTAGACGGGTTTGAGCGTATCTTGAACATGGATGAGTTCTACGGCTACTTCCGTGATGCGGTAGAGAAAAACCCAGACCTCACACTCGATGAGTTCCTCAACGACATCTCTTTGCAGAGCGATCAGGATCAGATCGAAGAGAACGCCATTACCATCATGAGCATCCATGCTGCCAAAGGGCTGGAGTTTGAACATCTCTTTGTCATCGGAATGGAAGAGGAGTTCTTCCCGCTGCTTGGCGAGGGGTGCAACATGGAGGAGGAGCGCCGTCTGGGATATGTCGCCATCACACGCGCCAAAAGTGACCTCACACTTTGCTATGTGGACAGCCGCTTCTACAAAGGTCGCAGAAAGATGATCGACAAGAGCCGTTTCCTCGGTGAAGCGGGGCTTATTCAGGATGCCAGCCTCAAGATTACCAAACAGGCCGCCTACAAAAAAGGCGACCTGGTCAAACACAAGATCTTTGGCATCGGACGCGTACAGGCAGCCAACAAGTCGGGCAAAGAGTACAAACTCCTCATCAACTTTGGCGGTAACAAAAAAGAGATATTAAGCTCGTTCGTACAGCCAATCTAATGAATCGTCTTTTTGTTGTCAACAAGCCCATCTTCCAAAGCTCCAACAGCTACATGGGGTATGTCAAACGCAAGTACAACACTAAAAAAGTAGGCTTCTCCGGTACGCTTGATCCCTTTGCCACCGGATGTCTCATCGTAGCCACGGGACAGTACACCAAACTCTTTCAGTACCTCGACAAAACCCCCAAGAGCTACCGTGCCACGCTTTGGCTTGGGGCGAACTCTCCGAGTCTGGATATAGAGAATGTCGACAGCGTACAAGAAGTGCCGGCATTTTCTCAAGAACATATCGAAGCGGTACTGCAAAGCCTCAAAGGGGAGCTCACCTACTACCCTCCGAAGTTCTCCGCCAAAAAGATCGGCGGCAAACGCGCCTATGAACTTGCCAGAGAGGGAGAGGAGGTCTCACTCAAGCAGATCACCTCTACTATCCACGATATCCGTATGATCACCTACAACCACCCTTTCGTCCATTTCGAAGCGACCGTCAGTGAAGGCACCTATATCCGTTCTCTTGGAGCGATCATCGCAGACAAACTTGGGGTAGACGCCACCCTCTCTTCACTACATCGTGTGCATGAAGGGGCATTCCGTTTCGAGAACGAAAAAGCGCTCGACCCCTTCAAACACCTTGCCGTCAAAACCAATCGATACTTTGGAGATGAAAGCTATCTGGAACTTGGCAAAAAACTCTCCCTCGACTACTTCGAGGAACATGAGGACGGAGTCTATCTGGTCGAGACAACCCACTTCTTCGCAATTATCGAGATCAAAGCGGGAGAGGTCTCCTACAAGCTCAACCGACTGGAGAAATT
>CAYPWA010000209.1:0-2835 GCA_964414325.1 uncultured Sulfurovum sp.
TATGATACGTTCTATCGTCTTAAAGTAGCGATGAGACGTTTATGGTGCAGCAGGGCATTGAGTGCATCGGTGATATGGCTGCAGACAAGATCGGCACTGAGCAGGGCATCTTTGGCACACCCCTCACTGCCGATGACAGCGATACCCAGTTCGGCGAGGGTGAGCATCGCCTTGTCGTTGTTGCCGTTGCCGATTGCCACGCAGTGGGAGGCACCAAGCTCTCGGACGAAATCGGCTTTTTCCTGGGTATGGTCTTCGCTAGAAAGCACTTTGATGGCGATGGGAAGCCCATCGAGCTCTTGTTGGACGCTGCCGAAGGTATCGGCGGTGATGACATGTACGGTATAGTGTTTCGAGAGTGCTTTGAGCTTGTCCGAAAGCTCTTTGAGCAACACCCCGTCTTTGGCAATGGTACCGTTGTAGTCACAGACGATATGCTGAATATCCAGTGTATTGAAGTTCGGTATTTCTATCATTTTAATATCCTGCTGTTATAATATGAGCACTTATAACGATTATAACCAAACAAGGATAACAATGAAACAACAGGTCAAACTGACAGAGTACAGCCACGGTGCAGGGTGCGGGTGCAAGATCTCTCCGATGCTGCTTGATGAGATACTTGAAACGACACGCGAGCATATCGTCTATCCCGAACTGCTGGTAGGCAATAGCAACAAGGATGACGCGGCTGCGTACGATCTGGGCAACGGTACGTCGGTGCTCTCTACGACAGATTTCTTTATGCCGATCGTGGACGATCCTTTTACGTTCGGGAAGATCGCTGCGACCAATGCGCTCAGCGACATCTACGCGATGGGAGGCAAGCCGTTGATGGCGATCTCGATCTTTGGCTGGCCCATCGACAAGCTCTCTGCGGATGTGGCACGTCAAGTCATCGACGGCGGACGTGCAGTGTGTGAGGATGCGGGTATCCCGCTGGCAGGCGGACACTCCATCGACTCTCCCGAACCGATCTTCGGACTGGCGGCGACCGGGCTGGTGGACAATGCCCATCTGATGACCAATGACCAAGCGCAGGCAGACTGCCTGCTCTACTTGACCAAACCGCTGGGGATCGGTATCCTCTCAACCGCACAGAAGCAGAAGAAGATCGAAGAGGGTGACATTGAACCGGCGATCGAAGCGATGACCACACTCAACAAGATCGGTGCGGTGCTTGCCCCGATGGAGGGTGTGTTGGCGATGACGGATGTGACCGGTTTCGGGCTGCTTGGGCATCTGGTGGAGATCTGTGAAGCCAGCGGTATCGGTGCAAAGGTGCGTTTCGAGGATGTGCCGCTGCTGCCCAAGGTGGAGCACTACCGTCAGCTTGGATGTGTGCCGGGCGGTGCACGCAAGAACTTCGCCAGCTATGGTGACAAAATCACCGAAATGACCCAACAGCAGCGTGAGATCCTCTGTGACGCACAGACCTCCGGCGGACTGCTGGTGGTGGTCAGACCCGATGCCAAAGAGGTATTTGAACAAACTGCACGGGAGGCGGGACTTTCACTCTCGCCCATCGGGGAGACGACGGTACGGGGTGAAGGATCACTGGTTGAGGTTGTTTGATGGGAGAGCTTGCTCAAAGCAGTGATTTTCTCGATATTGTATTGCACGAAACCCCGCTGATCGATGTACGCGCCCCCATAGAATTTGCCAAAGGCGCGTTCCCCAATGCGGTGAACCTGCCGCTGATGGAGGATGAGGAGCGTCGTCTGGTCGGTATCCGTTACAAAGAGGCGGGGAACGATGCCGCGGTAAAGTTGGGACACTCCCTTGTGGGCGGAGAGGTAAAAGCTGCACGCGTCAAGGCGTGGCGTGACTTTATCGATGCCCACCCCGATGCTAAGCTCTATTGCTTCAGAGGCGGACAGCGTTCACAGATCTCTCAGGCATGGCTCTTGGAAGCGGGTAAAGAGATCGTGCGTCTCAAAGGCGGCTACAAAGCGTTTCGGAACTATCTGATGGATCAGACGGAACGTTCGGTAGAACGATTCGCACCCGTAGTGCTTGGCGGGCGTACAGGCTCAGGCAAAACCCTGCTGCTGCACCGGCTTGAGCATGCGATCGATCTGGAGGGGCTTGCCAACCATCGTGGTTCCTCCTTCGGGCGTACGCTCACCCCGCAGCCAACCCAGATCGCGTTTGAGAACGCACTGGCATATGCACTGATACAGAAACTTGAAGCGGGTCATCAACGGTTGGTCTTTGAAGATGAGGGCAGAGGAGTGGGTCGAGTCTATCTGCCAAAAACGCTGGTCGATTATCTTGCCGCCGCACCGCTGGTGGTGCTTGAAACACCACTAGAGAGACGAGTGGAGATCACCTTTGCAGAGTATGTCAGCGGGGCACAGCAGGGGTACCTTGAGGCGTTCGGGGCAGAGGGTACAGCCCTGTGGCGGGATGATATGCTTGCAGCACAGGAGCGCATCAGAAAACGACTGGGCGGACTGCGACACAAAAGGCTTCTGGAGATCTTCGATGCCGCATGGCACCAGCAGCAGCACAGCGGCACGCTTGAAGCCTACAAACCGTGGATCGTCTATCTTCTCGAGGAGTATTATGATCCGATGTACGATTATCAGATAGAACGAAATGCCAATCGTATCGTCTTTCGTGGAGAAGAGGATGCGGTACTCTCCTACCTAATGGACAATAGGTTATAATGTTCCAATTTTGAAACAAGGGAAGCGTGATGTTGGAGCTTGAACAGATCAAAAAAGCCTATGCGAGACTTGAGGGCGTGGTACACCATACGCCCTTTTCACTGGCACCGATATTGAGTGAGATGAGCGGATACGAGGTCTACCTGAAAAAAGAGAACCTTCA
>CAYPWA010000210.1:0-2829 GCA_964414325.1 uncultured Sulfurovum sp.
CGGAAGGAAGGGGGCTTGTAGCATTTTTTAGATAAATAATCTTATTTCAGTATAATATTCTCCAAATTCTAATGGGAGTATCTATGTTTTTCAGACAGTTATTCATCTTTATTTGCATTCTTCCTTTATGGCTTTTTGGGTCATTGACACTTTATCCCGTAAAAGAGTGTGCACTCTACAACAACCTTAAGCACAGCAGCAACAGAGGTGATGTACATCTTGATATGCATCACACCTATACAATGCTTAAGCATCATAAAGGGCAGTATCTGCTCAAGGTTGAGGATGCCACACCGAAGCAGCGATGGGTCAATGATGACTGTCTGAGTCTGCGTCCGTTGCGCGGTACGCCGCTGTATGATCAAAAAACTGTTTCGAAAAAAGTATCCAAAGAGAAGAAAACGACTACCACATCACACAGCAGCAGATCGGAAGAGAACCTCCTCGCCCTAAGCTGGCACAACGCCTTTTGTGAGACACACCGATACAAAAAGGAGTGCAAGCGCGGGATCTTTCTCAAGCATACTAACGATGGCAACTTTGTGCTTCATGGACTCTGGCCGCAGCCCCGCCACAAGGTTTACTGTAACGTTTCCAAACGTTATATCATCGCCGATAAGCACAAACAGTGGCAGAAACTACCCGAACCCAAGATCACACCGCAGACCAAAAAGTTACTTCGCGAAGTGATGCCCGGTGTGGATTCCAATCTGCATCGCCACGAATGGATCAAGCACGGCACCTGCTACGGTACCGACGCAGAGCAGTACTTTTCCGATGCGATCACCTTGACCCAAGCGGTGCGTCAAAGCAGGATCGCCGACTTCTTTCGAAAGTTCAGCGGTAAACGCGTGACACTTCAGCGCATTCGCGAACTGTTTGACAAGGTTTACGGTAAGGGCAGCGGTAAAAGCGTAGAACTTCGCTGCAACCGAGGTATGATCACGGAACTGTGGCTGCATCTTGGCAGCGGCGATACCCTCTCCAAGATGCTGCGAAACGGTAAGCGTGTACACAGCCGATGCGACAGAGGGATCATCGACAGGGCGGGGTATTAGCCCCCTAACCCACATTTGAGTATAATACCCCAAAAAAGCGACACGATGGACAAAACAGACGTACTCGAAGCCCTCAAGCACACCAATGTTTTTCTCACCGGCGGTGCGGGGACGGGAAAGAGCTATATCACCAACGAAGTGATCTCCGACTACCGCAAGCGCGGTAAACAGGTGGTGGCACTGGGCTCTACAGGGGTAAGTGCGGTCAATATCGGAGGATTTACGGTACACAGCTTCTTTATCTTTGGGATCGCCTCAAACTTCGAGGAACTTTCCCAGCATGACAAACGTGCCAAGAAACGCCTTGGTGATCTCAAAAAGGTGCTTAAATCCACCGACTTGATTATCATCGATGAGATCTCGATGGTGAGTGCTGATCTGCTCGATATGATCGCTTATCGTTTGAATCAATACGGCTATCTTGGCAAAGTGATGTTCGTGGGTGATTTTTTCCAGCTGCCGCCGGTGCAAAAACAGCGAAACCCTCACGATCTACTCGGTGAAAAGCTCTATGCATTCGAGTCGATGGCATGGGAGCGTTTCGATCTGGAGGTGATCGAACTGACCGAGATGAAACGAACACAGGATGCGCACTTCACCCACATCCTCTCCAAAGTGCGCACAGGGGTGTGTGACGAAGAGGTACTGCACTATATGCACGGCTTGTGGAACAACGATACCCTGCCTGAGGATCCCACGATGCTCTTTGGGCGCAATGCGGAGGTAGAGATGACCAACCGCGCCAGACTCAACGCCCTGCCCACCGAAGAGACGATCCTCTTTGCCGATGTGAAGCTGGAGGGTGCGATCCATGAGAAGAAGCTGGAGGGATGGAAGAAGCTGCTGCCTGTTTCTGAGATGCTTACCCTTAAAGTGGGTGTGCCCGTACTCTTTACGGTGAACAAATGGGGCAAGTTCGTCAATGGGGAGCGGGGTGTGCTGCGTGCGATTGAGGAGGATCATCTCATTGTGGAGAAAGAGGAGGAGTTCGTCCGTGTGGAGCGGCACGATTTTGACCTGCTGGATATGGTGGTCAAAGATGACGGCAGTGTCGAAACGATGAGTCTGGCGACACTTTCGCAGTTCCCGCTCAAGCTTGCCTACGCCGTAACCATCCACAAGTCACAGGGGATGAGCATCGACAATCTTGTCTGCAACGTCGACAACATCTTCGCCCCCAGCCAGTTCTACGTCGCCATCTCCCGCGCCATCGACCCCCGCCGCCTCAAGATCGACTTCAATCGCGGTGATCTTACACGCTATCTGCAGCGGGTGATCCGTGTGGATGAGCGGGTGGTAGGGTACTATCGTGATATAGGAAGAGAATAGACCCGTTTCATGGTATAATCCACCTATGTCTAAAAGTGAAACTACAGTAACGATCTCTTGCCATCTATCCCCTGAATTAAGGTTCCTTATCGCCTGTTGTCAGGCACAGCCTGATCCCGATGAGATTGCGTTACAAATTAAAAGTGAAAAATTAAAAATGAAAAATTGGGAGCAGATCGTTTCCCTCGCTTCCCGCCACGGTGTGCTGCCGATTGTATATAAAACTATGAAGACCCTTCATTCCTCACTCCTCACTCCTCACTCCTCACTTGAGCAATTGCTTAATGCATTAAAAGCGAATTATCAGAACATCGCTCACCGCAACATGCTCATGACCGCCGAACTCCTGCGTATCATGAAGCTCTTGCAAGAAAACGGCATCGAAGCATTGGCATTCAAAGGGCCGGTGCTTTCGCAGATGGCGTATGGGGATATCACGTTG
>CAYPWA010000211.1:0-2816 GCA_964414325.1 uncultured Sulfurovum sp.
AAAGGCGATCATAAAGGCAAAGCCCGCACGCACGGAGATATATCCGAAAAGATTGATATCGAGAAGTTGGGAGAGTGTATATAACATTACTTGATTACTTTCATGATTTAGGTTTAAGAAAGTTTATTTTACTATGATTTCAATAAAATTTACATCCAGTCAATTATAGCGAGATTATCACATGAAAAGACAAAAAACGATCCTGATCATCACCGACGGTATCGGGTATAAGCCCGAGAGTGCCTGCAATGCGTTCGCAGATGCGACCAAACCGACCTATGACGCACTTGAGAACGTTCCCAAAGCATTGATCTCCACCTATGGACTAAGCGTAGGGCTTCCTGAAGGGCAGATGGGGAACTCCGAAGTGGGGCATATGACCATTGGCAGCGGGCGTGTGCTCTATCAGGATCTTGTCAAGATCTCTCTGGCACTGGAGGACGGCTCTCTGGCAGAGAATGAAGCGCTCAATGAGACGGTCGCCAAAAGTGAGCGTGTACATTTGATCGGGCTGCTCAGTGACGGTGGCGTGCATTCACATATCACGCATACGATCGGACTGGCGAAGATCCTCAAAGCGAAAGGTAAAAAGGTCTTTTTGCACCTGATCACTGACGGGCGGGATGTGAGCCCTACCTCTGCCAAAACATATATCGAACAGATCGAGGCGATCGCGGATGAGGATATTGCTATTGCGACACTGGGCGGACGTTTCTATACGATGGATCGTGACAACCGTTGGGAACGTGTCGAAAAGGGATACCGTGCGATTGCGGAGGCGACACCCAAAACGGATCTTGCCCCCGCCTCCTATATAGAGGCAAGCTATGCCAAAGGGGAGACGGATGAGTTCATCGAGCCGGTTGCCTTTGCCGGGTATGAGGGGATGCAGGAGGGAGATGCGGTGATCGTGACCAATTTCCGTGCCGACAGGGTACGTGAGATCACGACTGCGCTGGGAGATGCCTCTTTTGACAGGTTTGAGAGAACCTATATCCCGTTGCATATTGCAACAATGACACAGTATGATGCGAGTTTCCCCTACCCGGTACTCTTCCCCAAAGAGGCACCTAAAAATACATTGGCTGAGGTGATCGCACGAGCAGGTCTACGACAGCTGCATACGGCGGAGACGGAGAAGTATGCGCATGTGACCTTCTTTTTCAACGGTGGGATCGAAGAGCCGATGGAGGGGGAGAGTCGTGTGCTCATTCCCAGTCCGGATGTCAAGACCTACGACCTGCAGCCTGAGATGAGCGCACCGCAGGTAGGTGAAGCGGTACGACAGGCGATGGATGAGGCATATGACTTTATCGTAGTCAACTTTGCCAACGGTGATATGGTCGGACATACAGGTAACTATGAAGCAGCGAAAAAAGCGGTTGAGGCGGTTGATGCGGAGCTTGGCAAGATCGTCTCCAAAGCGAAGGAGACGGATTATGCGATCGTACTGACCTCCGATCACGGCAACTGCGAAGAGATGTGTGACGGAGAGGGGCATGTACTGACCAACCATACCGTGGGTGATGTCTGGTGCTATGTCCTTGCCAAAGGAGTAGAGAGGGTCAATGAGGGTGGCGGCTTGAACAACGTTGCGCCTACTGTGCTGAAGCTGATGGGATTGGAAATCCCCGAAGAGATGGACGAGCCGTTGGTTTAAAAGTTGTGCTACAATAACACCATAGATTTCGAACAAAGGCTTCATTATGGACAAAAAGATCAAAGAGTCCGTCGCGACGCTACTGGCGCATATCATTAAAGTGGATAACCGTGATATTGAAAAAGAGGCACCTGTATTTTGTGAGATCATGGGGCAGAACTTCGACTGTTCCAAAGAGGAGGCACGCACCTTTTTGGAGGAGATCATGCACAAAGAGTATGATCTGGACAAGCATATAGAGATCATTAACCAAGCACTCTGCGATGACAAGCTCTCGAAGTACCATCTGCTTGAACAGCTCAATCATATCATCTATTCGGACACAATCAGTGAAGAGGACTACAAGATATTCGAGGATATCAAAGAGCGACTCTTTACGTGTTGATTAACTTGTTGTAAAAAAATGACAAAAGGATACAAATGAAATTTACAGGGAATAATGTACTGGTTACAGGTGCGAGCCGAGGGATCGGTGCGCAGATCGCAAAGACACTGGCGGGTATGGGATTGAAAGTCTGGATTAACTATCGCAGCGGTGAAGCCGAAGCGGCAGCAGTCAAAGCCGAGATCGAAGCAGCAGGCGGCAAAGCGGAGACGATCGGTTTTGATGTGAGTGATGAAGCGGCGTTTGTTGATGCGATCAAACAGATCGTTGCAGAGGATGGAGAACTGAGCTATCTGGTTAACAATGCGGGGATCACCAAAGACGGTTTGGCGATGCGTATGAAGACCGAGCAGTTTATGGCAGTGATCGAAGCGAACCTCAAGTCAACATTTATCGGATGTCGAGAAGCGCTTAAGGTGATGGGTAAGAAGCGTTTCGGATCGGTAGTCAATATCGCTTCGATCGTGGGTGAAACGGGTAATGCCGGGCAGACAAACTATGCCGCAAGCAAAGGTGGAACGATCGCGATGACCAAAAGTTTCGCACAGGAAGCCGCACCTCGTTCGATCCGCTACAATACGATCACGCCGGGCTTCATTGCCACAGAGATGACCGATGTGCTGAAAGACGAGGTGAAAGATGCCTTTACCGCCAAGATCCCTATGGGGCGTTTCGGTGACCCTAAAGAGGTGGCGGAAGCAACAGCATTTCTGCTCTCCGATCATGCTTCCTATATCACCGGCGAGACCCTGAAAGTCAACGGCGGGATGC
>CAYPWA010000212.1:0-2805 GCA_964414325.1 uncultured Sulfurovum sp.
ACTATCTGCGAAGTCAGTCTCCGGAGAGTACAAACGATGTTGAGGATCGTTCTCAGGAATGTGTCGGCTGTCAATAAACCGCCGCGCCAATCACTTTCTCTGCCTCGCAGAGAGACCACTATTTCTCTTCGAAAATACAAAAATCCGTATAGATAGCTTTAAATAGCGAAATAAACTGTTTTTGCCTTCTACATACATGCAAGTATGGAAAAAATAAAAAAAGCTTTTATTTTTGATGTATATATGGCACTAAAGTTTGAATCGATTGTTCCATGCTTCTAAGTCATTTATCAGTATGATATCTTCCAAAGAGTATGTTGAAAAAGGAGCATAGGATGCTTACACAGACTATCTATTATCAAGAGGAGAGAAAGCACGCAAGTGAACGCTTCATTGTGTTGGTGGTACTGACCCTTGTCGCTTTTGTGCTTTCGGGGCAGAGTAACGGTGAGATAGCGGAAAAGTCCGTACTCTCAGGCTTTATCTTGCTTGTGGTCGATCTTTTTTCCGTGGCACACTACTATTTCATTTCCCGCTACCCCGACACACTTGTAGAGATACGTAAACATCTGCTGTTGCTTATCGATGTCTCTTTATTGACCTTTTTCGTGATCCTTTTTGGTAATGCCGGGATCTTTCTTCTGCCGATGTATACGGTTGTTGTGATGCGGGCAGGGCTTGATTTCGGGGTACCTTTCTTTTATACCTCTCTCTTCCTGACCGCCGTCTCATGGTTCGTGCTCTATCTCTACTCTCCCTATTGGCAGAGCCATACCGACATTCTTGCCGCATTTGCCATTGCTACTGTGTTGATGCCGCTCTTTTATCTGAAGTATATTATTGCGATCCATCAGGAGTACAGTGAGATCGGGCAGGAGCTTGTCGAAGTGGAGCATGATGAGAGTATCGATGAGCTGACAGGTGTAGCGACCCGAAAAGAGTTCAAAGACAAAATGGTCGAACTTTTACATGAAAAAACACCCTTTACGCTTCTCTTTATCGATGTAGACAAACTACAGGCGATTAATGATACCTATGGAAAGCATGTGGGCGATGAGGTGCTTAGAGAAACGGCACGTAGGCTCAATGAACAGATAGATGAGGGGGATTTCTTGGCACGTCTCGGGGGTGATGATTTTGCTCTGATCACGCCGCGTGAGAAGATCTATTTCGAGAAGTTCCTTGCCAAGCTTGAACGCAATGTCATCGGACGTCACAAGGTAGGGAACACGATCGTTCCGCTTGAGCTCAATATCGGAATCAGCAGGTATCCTGAAGATGCCGAGAATGCCATGTTGCTTGGAAAGTATGCCGACGATGCACTCAAAATGGTTCAGAAAGAGCAAGGTCGTTATCACTACTACCACCATGAAATAACGGCGGAGTAAGCCTTGAGGGCATAGTAATAAAAGTTGATTTTAGCTATAATATCCCCATTTTTAATGCACCTTAGTTGTGCCATACCAACAAAAGAAGGCTTGTTTTGAGTGAAAATCTAATCGGATACCTGGATGAACAGGGAAACATTATCGATACCCAGAGTGCGCCGCAAGACTGCAGTGCAACTCCTATCGAGTATGACAACAGCGAGAAGGCACTGGAGATTATCCGTCATTCCACCGCACACCTGATGGCACAGGCGATCAGTGAACTCTACCCCAATGCGAAGTTCTTTGTAGGACCGGTGGTGGATGAGGGGTTCTACTACGACTTCCGTGTGGATGAGAAGATCGGCGAAGAGGATCTCAAGAAGATCGAAAAGAAGATGAAAGAGCTCATCAAGAAGAAGTATAAGATCGAGAAGTACGAGATCTCCAAAGAGGAAGCACTTGAGAAGTTCAAAGATGACGACCTCAAGCAGGCGGTACTTTCACGTATCCCTGATGAGACAGTTTCGATCTACAAGCAGGGTGACTTTGAGGATCTCTGCCGAGGACCTCACGTACCGGCACTACGTTACCTGCATAATTTCAAGCTGACTCGTGTGGCGGGAGCCTATCTGGGCGGTGACGAGAACGCGGAGATGCTGACCCGTATCTATGGGGTGGCGTTTGCAACCAAAGAGGCACTCAAAGAGTATATCACGATGCTCGAAGAGGCAAAGAAGCGTGACCACCGCAAGATTGGTACGGAGATGGAGCTCTTTATGTTCAATGAGGAGTCTGGAGCAGGACTGCCGTTCTGGATGCCGCAGGGAGCCAAGCTGCGCTATAAGCTGGAGCAGATCCTCCACAAAGCCCACCTCACACGCGGTTATGAACCCGTACGCGGCCCTGAGATCCTCAAAGCCGATATGTGGCGTACCTCCGGGCACTATGCCTGTTACGGGGAGAATATGTACCTTACTGAGATCGACGGACAGGAGTACGGGATCAAGCCGATGAACTGTATCGGGCATATCCAGATTTTCAAGCAGACACAGAAGAGTTACCGCGATCTGCCTCTGCGCTACTACGAGTACGGAGTGGTACACCGCCATGAGAAATCCGGTGTGCTTCACGGACTCCTGAGGGTGCGTGAGTTTACACAAGATGATGCGCATATCTTCTGTACGCCCGAGCAGATCTCGAGCGAAGTGCTTGATGTGGTTGAGTTTGTCGATGCGGTGATGAAGCTCTTTGGGTTTGAGTATACCATGGAGATCTCCACCAAGCCTGAGAAAGCGATCGGTGACGATACAGTCTGGGAAGTCGCGACACAGGGGCTCAAAGACGCACTTGAGGGCAACAACCTTCCTTATACCATCGATGAGGGTGGAGGTGCCTTCTATGGACCAAAGATCGATATCAAGATCACCGATGCGAT
>CAYPWA010000213.1:0-2788 GCA_964414325.1 uncultured Sulfurovum sp.
CATAGGAGTATTCTATCATTCATCTAAATATATCTAATGCTACTATGGTAGCACCATACTATAACGAATATATTACACCCGACAGAAAGCTATTTGTTCTTCTAATTTGATATAATGAAGTTCCATCGTACCCACAGAAAGGATCACTATGAACGTTGATTTGCCCTTACCCTTTGAAAACCTGAGCCAATCATTACAAAACAAACTCAATCAGGAAGTAAAACACTTAACTTATACTAAAAGTGATATACCCATGGTCTCGGACGATCTCCTGGACTCGGTATATGTAGTAAAGAAGGGCAAGATAAAGTGCTATCAACTGAATCTTGATACAGGAAAAGAACAGACACTTTATATCTATAAGGACAACCACATATTCGATACCGTGACACTTTTGGATGGTGAACTGCATGATGTCTGTTACGAAGTACTGGAAGATACGCAATTGATGGTATTTCCTATAGATTTTATACGAAACTTACTCCAAAAATACCCGGAATTTAGTCAAAAGTTCTATTTGTACATTTCAAAACAGATGCGATATCTCGAAGAGACACTTACAGATATCTCTCTCTATTCCGTATCGGAACGATTGATCAAACTAATTATACAGGACTACCAACCCACTAACCTGTTTCGATTCAACATACTTGACGGATTGTCCCATTCAGAAAGTGCAAAACTGATAGGTACTGTAAGACATGTTGTCGAAAGGCATCTGAAAGCACTCAAAAAGGAAAAACTCATCGATATTACCAAACATAAAATCCAAATAACAGATACCACTCTTCTTTTAGATAAGATTCGTCTATTAGGGTAATGCAACTCAAGTAGCACCCTGTTACTCTCGTTAAAGCATATACTTTCAACATAAGTTCGAGTGAGATAGACATTTAGGACTTTGTACAAAAAACGATTGTCATTGCATAATGAAATCGATACTAAAAGGAGTGATACAATGGTACGTTACAGCTTGTTTTTGAACGACAAAGAGTTGCTGGAAAAATTTCGAAAATCTTCAAAACTGTTTGGGATTCTCTTTATCATCTTGGGATTGGCGGGTATTCTATTCCCTTATATTATGTCCCTGACGACCGCGATGGTATTTGCATGGCTCTTACTGTTTAGTGCGTTTTTCATGGGATACCACACATGGCAGACCAACAGGAAAGACTGGCTAGGATGGCTTAAAACCATGATCTATTTGATCGTAGGTGTTCTCATGCTTATCAATCCACTGTCTGCCGTAGGTGCATTGGGAATACTGTTTGCTATCTATTTCTTTATGGATGCATTCGCATCGATAGCATTGGCTTTTGAGCTAAAACCCGAAAAAATGTGGTGGCTCTCGCTTGTCAATGGCTTGCTCTCTATTGTGATTGGTTTCTATTTTGTGGTCGGATGGCCGATTAGTTCGATGTTTTTGGTAGGTTTTCTCGTAGGGATCAGCTTGTTTTTTGATGGTGTTGTACTCTTAAGTCTTTCCAGTACTGCTAAAGATTTAGAAAAAGAGCTATAAGTCACCCCTCATCCTTCTCCCCTCCCCGAAATGCACTCGGTCTTGCCTTGTGTGAGACCTTGACAATATAGGCAGTGATCACTGCGCCGCCGGGGATTACCCAGATGACCGCCAGCCCCGCCATCTTGCAGATGTCCACCACCTGAGCACCCGCTTTTGCATAGTGCCCTTTTTTGATCAAAGAGGGGATCTCTTTGGTCTCATGCCACTCCACGTACATCCCTTTGCCCAGTCTGCGGGTAAATGTCTTGAACGATTCAATCTTACGTTTCATCGATCAGACCTTTGAGGATCTCGGTGATGAGTGCTTCATATTCGGAAAGCTTCTCCTCATCGACTGTTTTGTCTGATGCGAAAAGCCGATGGAAACGCTCCAGTTGTTTGCGGCGGTCACTATCGAGCCAGCGCTCCTTGAAACGCTGATCCATCACCAGATCGACCTCTCCGCGATAGGCATGGGAGAGGGATGCGATCTTTACCGTGTGGTAGAGGATACGCCCCAAAAGGATGTAGGGGAAGTTCCTGTTCTCCATTGGACCCATCTCCAGATAGCGGCTGCCGAGTGTCTGCCCAAGCAGGCGTATCTGTGAAAGCTTATCGAACGCAAAGAGTGCCCCCATACCCCCTAAGATCGCACCGATACCTGTCCCCAGCATAAAGGAGCTTCCCCCAAGCATCAGGTCTATCCCCGCACCTGTCGCCGCACCGCCGCCTGCTGCGGTGATAAGCATCTCCTTGCGTGTCAGTCCGAACAGCGATGCGCTCTCCTCGGAGAAGAGGTCGATCCCCTCGAAGGTCAACTCCCTCTCCTCCTTTTTCAGGTTTCGGTGGTTCCATATCTGTTCGATACGCTGCTGTGACTCCTCCTCGAAGCGACGCAATCGTGCTTTGTATCGTGTCTCCAACTCCCGTCTCTCTGCCTCACCGGCATCCTCCTCGTCCAGTCTGTAGCGCTCTACATGAGAGAGTGCCCGATAGAGCAGTTTGGTAATGACAGTGGCACTGCGTTCAATGAGGCGTGCATGATAGGTTTCAAAGAGCGCAATGGAACGCTTCACCGTGGGTGTCCACTCCTCCCTCAGCTGTGCCATGCTCTCCAGTACCTTCAGATGTTGTTCCAGCGAAAGGTGCATCGGATCAAAACCACGCACGATCTGGAAGTAGTTGCCCAGTGCCCGTTTCCACTCCTCGGAGTAGTCGCTCTCCCCGATCTTGTTGATCAGCGCCATGGAGGGCTGTCCCGTCCAGCGCAGGATCTCCATCTCCGCC
>CAYPWA010000214.1:0-2777 GCA_964414325.1 uncultured Sulfurovum sp.
TGACATATTGAGTTGAAAGTTAAAAGCCATACTTCGTTAAAATATACCCATTATCCACACAAAAGGATCAACATGACACTCAGCCCCGAAGCAAAAAAGATCATTCTGGAGAGTATCCGTGATATTCCCGATTTTCCCAAACCCGGCATCATCTTCAAAGACATCACCACCCTGCTTGGCAATGCAAAGGCCTATCGTACACTAATGGATCATCTTCAGGCGCGATATGAAAGCTACGACCTCGACTACATCGCGGGGATCGATGCACGGGGCTTCATCTTCGGTGCGGCACTAGCAGACAGACTTGGAGTGGGGTTCGTACCCGTACGCAAAAAGGGTAAACTTCCCTACACCACCGTCTCGGAGAAATATGCGCTGGAGTACGGCTATGATGAAGTAGAGATCCACATCGACGCGTTTGGTGCAAAAGAGGGAGCGAAGGTGCTTCTCATCGACGATCTTATCGCTACAGGCGGTACGGCAAAAGCTGCTGCAAGCCTTATCAATAAAGTGGGAGCATCTTGTGTCGAAGCCTGCTTCATCATGGAACTGAGCTTCCTCAATGGGCGGGACGGCTTTGAGATGCCTGTCTACTCCGTGCTTCAGGTAGATTGATGAGATACTTACCCCTTTTGCTGCTGCCTCTACTGCTACATGCTGAAGAGATATTTCTTCCTGCCCAATGGCTCGATGCAGAGGGGATAGAGAGTACCCAGCACTCCTACTGTCAAAATATCCCCGCACGCCCAGAGCCTTTTTGTGAAAAGTCCGCACTCTCCTACCCCGTATTTCCTGTCGCACCCGATCCTCAGGTCGCACGGCAGATTGCGCAGATCCTACAACCCGCGATAGAGAAAGAGAAAAAGGTCGATCTCAAAAAGGCAGTAGTGGAGGTACTAGGTGAGTTCAAGGAAGATCCTCCTCCAGGCACATGGGAGAGTAGTGAAGCGATCACACTCTTTACCCTCACTCCCAAGACTTTCACGCTCCGTTCCGCTCTCAGCAGCTATACCGGTGGTGCACACGGCTCCTACTCCATCCACTACTCCAATCATCTCATCGGCAGTGATGGCAACCGTTCACTTACGCTTGATGACCTACTCCTGCCCGGCTACCTACCCAAACTCACCATGATCGCCGAACGCTTCTACAAAGAACAAAGAGGACTCAAGCCCTCACAAAGCCTGACCGATGACGGATGGTTCGAGAACAAATTCATACTGCCTGCCGAATTTGCTATTACCTCTCGTGGACTGCTCTTTCATTACAACTCCTACGAGATCAAAGCCTATGCCTACGGACACACCAGCTTTCTGCTCCCCTATTTTATGTTCACCGATCTCATCAGACCTGATGGAGCGATTGGTACATTCACCCAGAATCCCAAGATCACTACGGCACATTTCCGATCTAAACTGGGTGACCTTCTTCTAAAGTTCATTCGAATCGATACAAAGACCCTCAAAGTCGAAGCGTCACTAAAAAACCAAAATAGTGCCGACCATCTCTGGCTTTCCCTCTCATTCCCGCAGCTTCGCAAGAAAGAGAGCATACGCACATCGCAACAAAGCGGTTTTGATGCGCTTCATCTCTATGGTGCCGGCAGCACTGTCTACCATATCCAGAAGAAAAAGGGCGTACGCAGCCACTATCTTCTTGCCGAAGCCGATCTCGCCAAAGTCAAATACGACACCCAGCACAAACTTAGCATGACCTTAGGTCTCTCCTCCTCACTCTCTTACCTCAAAATACGGATCAGGGTCGTGACCAAAATCGGTAAGCGCTTTGAAAAGATGCCCGATGAGTTTGAGGGTGTTACCGGACAGCAGGGCTTCCATAACTACGAGGTTGTCATACCTCTGCGTGATTGAGCCGCCCTTAACGACCCTTTGGGTATAATCACACCACAATCATTACGAGAGAAAACCTATGGATCTACACAAAGAGATATATATCCCCAAACCAAGCCCGTTCGACCCGGACGACAACGGTCACTTCGGAAAATTCGGCGGGCGCTTCGTCCCCGAGACGCTCATGCCTGCGCTCGAACAGCTTCGCAAGGATTACGAGGCGGTACGCTTCGATGCGGACTTCTGGGCGGAAGTGGACTACTACTACAAGCACTATGTAGGTCGTCCCTCGGCACTCTACTATGCTGCCAACCTCTCCGAAGAACTCGGTGCGAAGGTCTATCTCAAACGAGAGGATCTCAACCATACCGGTGCACACAAGATCAACCACTGTGTCGCACAGGCGGTGCTTGCCAAAAGGCTTGGGAAAAAGAAGATCATCGCAGAGACAGGTGCCGGACAGCACGGGGTGGCTACCGCGACGGTCGCGGCACTTTTCGGGCTGGAGTGTGAAGTGTTTATGGGCGCGAAGGATGTGGCACGTCAGGAGCTCAATGTCTTTCGTATGAAGCTGCTGGGTGCCAAAGTGCACGCCGTAGAAAGTGGTTCCAAGACACTCAAAGACGCGATGAACGATGCCATCCGCCACTGGGTGACACACGCACGGGACACCTACTATCTCATCGGAACGGTCGCAGGACCCCACCCCTACCCTATGATGGTACGTGACATCCAAAGTATTATAGGATGGGAAGCCAAAGCGCAATTGCAAAAAGCCGAGGGCAGACTGCCAGACAAGGTCATCGCCTGTATCGGTGGCGGCTCCAACGCACTGGGGATCTTCAACCACTTCCTCGAAGAAAAAAGCGTAGAGTGCATCGGCATCGAAGCGGGCGGCGAAGGACTCGACTGTCGTCACGGCTGTTC
>CAYPWA010000215.1:0-2746 GCA_964414325.1 uncultured Sulfurovum sp.
CCTTCTGCTTGGCAGTTTCAGATCGGAGCGATCAAGTACGAACGTATCGCTTTCGTCTTCATACTTCTCTCTGCTCACACCAAGATCGGCACAAATGATCTCCCCGACAACATCTTTTGCCTCATCAAGGAAGAGTCCCTCTTTGAGCGCGCCCATCGTTACCGTCAGATCCGCCTCGAACGCAAGCGGCATCAGCCGTCCGTCAGCTCCTACTCCCGTGGGCACGTCACAAGCGAGCTTGAAACCTTCAAGCGTATTGAGCCGATGCAAGAGCTGCTGTGTTGGCGCATCAAGTTCTCTATTGAGCCCCGCACCGAAGATCGCATCGACGATCACATCAGCATCTTCAATCTCATCGGAACTCTTGATCCCCAGCTTTTGCGCACGCTCCCACTGCAACACTGCCATAGGTGACTTCACCCCAAATGGTACACAAACACGTACATCATATTGCCTGTGGAGTTGTCTGGCAAGCACAAGTCCGTCACCACCATTGTTGCCCGGTCCACACACGATACACACCGTACTTCCCGCATCAAAACGCCGACGTATCTCATCCGCCATACCTCTTGCAGCATGTTCCATCAGGATATCTTCGTTCAAACCGTAATGATCATAGCATTTTTGATCCATCTTATAGCATGACTTGAATAGTTTTTGCATCACGCTCTCCTTCGCCTATTTGCTCTTATTTTAGCACAAATTAAAATTGTTCCGATATAATTCGCGTTACTTTTATCGCTTTTGTTTGGGGGAGTCAGACCCGCAGACGATACATCGCTACGCGACATATCATCTGAGGTCAGACCCCTATACAAAAAATCTTGATAAGGAAGGGGGTGCTTTGAGATGCCAGGAATTAAACTTACTCCACGTGACTCTTTTGATGATGCGTACAGAAAATTCAAAAGACAGTGTGACAGAAACCTTATCGTAACTGAAGCGAGAGCAAGACAGTACTACGAAAAGCCGACTGAGAGAAGAAAGAAAGAGAAGATCGCTACACGCAAAAAGATCCTCAAGAAGCTCTTCATGCTCAGAAGATACGAGTCAAGACTCTAATCTTTATCTTCGACAGGGCTTCGGCTCTGTCGGAACACTTCATCATTACATCCCCCTACTTTTCCAAATTCATAACATCTTAGTGAACTTTTTGGTAGAATAGTTCTACTATTTTTCAAAGGGATATTATGAGATTTACCGCCCCGTTACAGGACAACGCCATCAAGATCATGCTGCTTGGCTCGGGTGAGCTTGGCAAAGAGGTTGCTATCGAAGCACAGAGACTCGGCATCGAGGTGATCGCCGTGGACAAATATGAGAATGCACCGGCACACCTGGTCGCCAACCGCAGCTATGCTATCGATATGCAGGATGAAGCTGCCGTACTTGAGATCATCGAAAAAGAGCAGCCCAGTTTCATCCTTCCCGAAGTGGAAGCGATCTCTATCTCCGCACTTTTCGAAGCGGAAAAGCGAGGCTTTCATGTCATCCCCAACGCCGAGGCGGTCAACAAGACTATGAACCGTAAGAACATCCGTGTCTTTGCTGCTGAAGAGTTGGGACTTAAAACGAGCAACTATGAGTTCGTCACCACCCTCGAGGGGCTCAAAGACGCTGCCGGGCGTATGGGATTCCCCTGTGTCATCAAACCGGTCATGAGCTCTTCGGGACACGGACAGAGTATCGCCAAAACCCCCGAAGATATCGAAAAGTCTTGGGAGATCGCCAAAGAGGCAAGAGGCGATGCAAGCGAACTGATCGTCGAGGAGTTCATCCCCTTTGACTATGAGATCACACTCCTTACTGTACGCAACGAGACCGGTACCGTCTTCTGTGATCCCATCGGACACGTACAGCAAGACGGTGACTTCATCCTCTCCTGGCAACCCATGCCCATGAGTGAAGCCGCACTTGCCAAAGCCAAAGAGATCGCCAAGGCAGTCACGGACGGTCTGGGTGGTCGCGGTATTTTCGGTGTGGAGTTCTTTGTCAAGGGAGAAGAGGTCTACTTCTCCGAACTCTCTCCGCGTCCACACGATACGGGGATGGTCACCCTGATCACCCAGAGTCAGAGCGAGTTCGCACTGCATGTGCGTGCCGTACTGGGACTGCCGTTGGATTTCACCACTTACGGTGCAGGTGCCTGCGGCGCCTACAAAGCCAAACATGAGAGCCATACACCTGTACTTGAAATCCCCGACGATGCCTTCAGTGCCAACAGTTTTGTCCGGGTATTCGGCAAACCTGAATCCCATGTCGGGCGCCGTATGGCGGTGAGCCTGGTACTGGATGAGGATGTCGAAGCCGCCAAAGCACGCGCTACGCAGATCGTCGAACAGATGGATGACTGCTAACATGCGTAAGCAGATCGTCATACTCGATACCGAAACCCTCGGAGAGGATCTTGACCTTACCGTACTGGAAAAGTTTGGTGATGTCATCCGATACAAAACGACACTTCCGGATGAGACACTATCCCGCATCACGGATGCCCATATCGTCATCAGCAACAAAGTCGTCCTTACCGAAGAGATGATGCGGCATGCCCCCAAACTGGAGCTGATCTGTATCGCGGCAACGGGGATGAACAATGTTGATCTTGAAGCAGCCCAGACGCTTGGGATTACTGTCAAAAATGTTGCAGGCTACTCCACGCAGTCAGTCGTACAACACACTTTTGCGATGCTCTTTTATCTGCTTGAACACTTGAAATACTATGATGAGGTCGTACAGGACGGGCGCT
>CAYPWA010000216.1:0-2743 GCA_964414325.1 uncultured Sulfurovum sp.
TGGGACAGATGAGTTTTGTCAAACATGCGATCTTTGTGGGAGAGGATGCTCCGGCACTTGAAGATTTTGATGCCTTGACACGTCATATCCTCGATCGTCTCAGCCCCGAAAAGATCCTAATCACCCAGGGGATCGTCGATCATCTCGATCACTCCTCCTCCAAGCAGTTTGTTGGTGGTAAGCTGGGGATCGATGCCACGGGAGAGATCGTACCTGAAGGTGTTGAAACGTTACTGGACGATACGTCACTTCTTGAAAAGATACAAGGGGTCTACCCTGAAGTAGTGGCGCTCAAGCAGTATTATACCGATACACCTAATCCAATCTGTGTCATCAGTGTCAAGAAACGTACACCGATACCGGAATATCTCAAAGCACTTGGAACGCTGTCTTCTCATATCAAGCTGTTGGTCATCGTCGATCATGCCAACAATGACATCAACGATCCCTATATGCTTATTTGGCGTGTGGTTAACAATATCGATGCGCAGCGTGATGTCGTGCTTGATCCGTTCATCATTGTCGATGCCACCAATAAGGGTGGGATCGACGGCTTCACACGTGAGTGGCCGGGAGACACATTCTGTACCAAAGAGGTGCTTGAAGATCTTCAGCGGAGAGGTTTGATAGAGATAGACGAAAGCTTTATTCACAGATTTGGTCTCTTGCCATTCAATTAGGACTATATTTATCTTATTTTAAAAAAGATCGGGTATAATTATAGGATAAAAATTATCACTTAAAAGGAAAAAATATGATCGTAACAAAAAAAGCACCTGATTTTACAGCAACAGCGGTACTCGCTGACGGACAGATCGTTGAGGATTTTAACCTCTACAAGAATTTCGGAGAGAAGGGAACCGTCGTATTCTTCTATCCACTTGACTTTACATTCGTATGTCCATCTGAGATCATCGCGTTCTCTCACAGATACAACGAATTCCAAGAGAGAGGGGTAAATGTCATCGGTGTTTCCGTAGATAGCCAGTTCTCTCACTTCGCATGGAGAGAGACACCGGTAGAGAAGGGTGGTATCGGACGTATCAACTTCCCACTTGTCGCTGACCTGACCAAGCAGATCTCTAAAGATTTTGATGTATTGATTGAAGAGGGAGGCAATAATGGGGTCGCGCTTAGAGGCTCTTTCCTTATCGATACGGACGGTACGGTAAGACACGCGGTCATCAACGACCTTCCACTGGGAAGAAACGTCGATGAGATGCTCAGAATGATCGATGCGATGCAGTTTACCAACGAGCACGGAGAGGTATGTCCTGCAGGTTGGCAAAAAGGTGACGAAGCGATGAAACCGGATGCGGATGGTGTCGCAGAGTATCTTGCAAAACACGCAGAAGAGCTCTAAGAACCGATAGAAAGCCTTCTTTAAGGCTTTCTAAAGGGTTGTTTTTATATATAGTTAAGCATACATCGGTATATTTAACTATATATGGGTAAACCAAAAGGACTACAGATGACAGACTATGCCAAACTGCTCAAAGAGAGCGGTCTGAAAGCGACATTTCAACGTATGAATATCCTTAGCGTGGTAGAGAAGTACGGGCATATGTCTGTCGATGATATCTATGCTGAAGTGATCAAGGTGCATCCTTCGCTCTCCCTTGCCACGATCTACAAGAATATTATTCTTATGACGGAAAAAGGGGTGATGGTCGAGGTGCCTATTGTCGGGAAAAAGTCCAAGTACGAACTTGCCAAAGCCGATCATATGCACCTGATCTGTACCGAGTGCGGAGAGGTCGAGGACAAGATGTGCCTGAGTGAAACGGATGCACTTTTCCACAAGTTGACGGATGAAGAGCATTTCAGACTCAACAAACGTCAGGTCAATCTCTATGGTGTTTGTGAAAAGTGCCAGATGGAAGCGGCGTCCTAAAGCAACTACCTATTAAATTAAACCTACTTTACCTATTTTCATAAGCATCGTAGAGTGGACAGGAATGTCCACCCTACTATCTTACCCATTCAATCACTTAAACAGTGCCGATCCGATACGCACCAGATTCGATCCGCACTTGATTGCCAGCTCATAATCTCCGCTCATCCCCATGGAACAGATCGTTGCTCCCTCTTTTTGGAGTGACTCGAAGATCTTGTGTGTAGTCTCGAAGCTTGCTTGGATCGCTTTGGTGTCCTCCGTATGTGCGCCTATGGTCATAACGCCTTTGAGGTCGATACGTCCGAAACGTTCGTTGATCTCATGATAGATATCGATCGCCTCTTCGGGCATGAAGCCCGCTTTGGTCTCCTCTTTGGCGGAATTGACCTGCAGGAGGCATGACATGGTCGTCTCTTTGGCTTCAAGTTTCTTCTGTAGCTCTTGGGCGAGTTCAATACTGTCAAGTGACTGCATCAGTGCAGGGCGCAGATCGATGAGATTGTTGATCTTGTTCTTCTGCAGTCTGCCGATCATGTGCCATTCAAGTGGAAGATCCTCAAGAATCTGCATTCGCTCACGCAGTTGCTGTACCTGATTTTCCCCGAACGCACGTTGTCCAAGTGCATAGAGTGTGGCGATATTTTCCACTTCGGTATATTTGGCGACAGTGACCAGTTTGACGATGTGGTGCTCACTCACGGTGATCCGCGCCTGCTCAATGTTCCAGATCACTTCATCGAGGTTTTTTCTCAGCTGTTCTTTGTCAAGTATCATAATGTAGGCTCCCAAAAATAAAAGCTTTTCGTCAGAAAAGCATACCAAAACTATTCACTATTCACTCTTAAC
>CAYPWA010000217.1:0-2724 GCA_964414325.1 uncultured Sulfurovum sp.
ATAAAAGCTTTTCGTCAGAAAAGCATACCAAAACTATTCACTATTCACTCTTAACGATTCACTAGATATCATCCCATCAGCCGATGGATGTCATTGTAAAGCCCCAGCCCCATCAACCCAAAAAGGATCGCCCAGCCGGTCACGGTCATATAATACATGACCGTTTCATTTGGTTCTTTACGTGTGAGCATCTCATAGAGGTTGAACATGATGTGCCCGCCGTCAAGTGCTGGGATGGGCAGCAGATTGAGTACGCCGAGGTTGACGGAGATGAGTGCGGTGAAGAAAAAGAGCGCAAGGATACCCGCATGACTTGCCTGAGCGGTAACATCGACGATGGTGATGATCCCACCGATATTTTCCGTGCCAACTGCGCCGGTGAGAAGTTTTTGAAGACTCTTGAATATAAGCGTACTTGCTTTGACTGTCTCACTCCATGCATACTTGAAACCGTCAGCAAAACCGTAGATTACTGTGGTCTGTTTGGGCATAGGTGCGATCCCGATGATGCGTCGGCTGACAGTCTCTCCGAAGATATTTTTGTCATTGATCACTTTGGGCTGCAGTGTGAGACTTAGGCGCTCATCGTCTCTTTCGATGATCAGGGTAACCTTCCCCCGGTTTGCATTGATCTGTTTGCCTACCTCTTCCCAGTACGTGATAGGCTTTCCGTTGATCTGCACGATTCTGTCTCCCTCTTTGAGCCCGGCGTACATGGCAGGAGAGTCGGCAGAGACTTTGCCTACATAGGGAAGCAGTTTGGGCACGCCCATATAGGCGATGGTAAGGTAGAGAAGGAATGCCATCAGGAAGTTGGCAAAGGGACCTGCCAGCAGGATGATGATGCGCTGCCAGGGGGCTTTGGCGTTGTAGCTGTCAGGATCACTGCTTTTAAGCGTCGGGTCACTGTCATCCTGTCCCTTCATCTTGACATAACCGCCAAGGGGTATGGCAGAGAGGCTCCATTCGGTCTTGCCGAACTTCTTCGTCCACAGACGTTTCCCGAAACCGATACTGAAGACATCTACCTGCACCCCAAAAAGCCGTGCAGCGGTGAAGTGCCCAAGCTCATGGAAGAAGATCAGAACGGAAAGTACCAGCAGTGCTACGATAATACCCATAAATATCCCTGTTTTTTAGTGTGATTATATCCAAGAGTGGTAAAATATTTATACGTATTAAATTTTTATCGGTTTTTTTTGATAAAATAGACAGAATGGTACAATGTAACTGAGGAGACACTATGAGTGAAAAGAGAGAAGTAACGGAAGAAAGCGTGGAAGAGATTGAAGCGATACCTGAAACAAAGGTAGATGCCAAAGAGCAGACAGAATCAATGAGTATAGAGGAGAGAGTAAATGATGTGCCTGAAACGACAGCGGATGAACCGATGGGAGACAAGCCGCTAGATGAAGAGGCACATTCTGAGATAGAGAAGCTCAAAAAACATGATGCCGCTGTACTTTTGGTCAAAAAAGCCAAAAATATGGTGGAAGATACAGAGAAGCAACTTGACTCGTGTAAACTCCTGCTCGAAGAGGATCTCAAAAGCTACAATGAAGCCAAAGAGGCATTGAAACAGCAGGCACTCGATGAGAGTGAGGTGCTGCTTAAAGATCTGGGGTACGGTAATGAAGAGGAAGAGACACCTGAGGATGAGGTGGTCTTCAAGCCCAAAGAGGAGGTTCCTCCGTTTGAAGTGAAGGATGTTTCACACGGGAAATTCAGCGCTTTTCTACTGGCACTTATCGCGGCAGCGTTGACATTCGTCGGTCTGGTCTATCTTGCGACAGAGAAGGCGGGAATCACACTGGATGTGACAAAGATCCCCGATCAGGAGACAGCCAAACAGGTCTTGGGATGGTATACGACCCTCTTTGGCGGTAAGCCCGATCTCTTCCTCGGTGGAGCATTCGTGGTTCTCATAACTTTCTTTGTTTTTGGTGTGGTGTACGGTATCCGTGTTGCGACAAGAGCCAAACGCAATCTGGCGTTCGCCAAAACACAGCTTGAAGAGGCAAGAGCCTATGCCAAACACAAGCACAACTGCAAAGAGGAGATGGACAAGGTCGATGCGCATATGAACGATGCGATCAAGACACTCAAGACCTATGAAGTGGTACTCGGCGAACAGAACGGCAAGCTCAAACGTATCCTCCATATCGAGGGGATCAAAGAGGATATCGATGAATATCACGACAACTCTCTGCGTGAGATTCGTGATACTAAGATGCTTGTAGGAGCGATCAAAAATTTTATCGGCACCTCCATGTCCGAAGAGGGAAGACTCTCGGGCAAGAGCACCATGCTCCTCCACAGTGCCAAGTCGAAACTGCAAAAGTTCCTTGACCGGCACTACGGATAGGTCAGTTAGTTTCCACAACAACTACCGCCGTTGCATGCACCCTTTTTGACAAAGTAGGGCTTGAGCATAAACCACAGTACCATTCCCCAGAGCACAATGCTGCTTGCTTGCGCGATGATGCCGCCGTGCTCCTCCATATGGACGAGTGATGCAGGGTTGATGTGTGAAGCGTCAAAGATTGCGTCCAATCCCAGCCCAAAGAGGATGCTGCCGATGATGATACTCCCCAGATAGATAGCCAGAGAACGAGAGCCCAGCATCTTTTTGACCACGCCGATGGTGACGGTATTGGTCGCGGGTCCTGCGCTGAGAAAGACAAATGCCGCACCCGCACTCACCCCGCTCAGCATCAATCCTGC
>CAYPWA010000218.1:0-2707 GCA_964414325.1 uncultured Sulfurovum sp.
CGCAGATGAAAAAGAGATGGCGGAGCATGTGATGATCGTCGATCTGATGCGTAACGATCTGGGAATCGTCGGCAACGATGTCAAAGTAGAGCGGTTTCGTTATGTCGAGAAGATCAAAGCAGGCGACAAAGAGCTGCTTCAGGTCAGCTCCAAGATCACCGCCACACTGCCCAAGGATTGGCGTGCCCACATCGGTACGATCCTTGAGCAGATCACCCCGGCAGGCTCCATCACCGGCACCCCCAAGCGAAAAACGATGGAGATCATCGAAAATATCGAAGATTATGACCGAGGGTTTTATACCGGTGTCTTTGGGGTCTTTGACGGCGATGCCCTACGCTCGGGGGTGATGATCCGCTTTATCGAAAAAGAGGGAGAGCGGCTCTTCTACAAAAGCGGAGGCGGCATCACCATCAACTCGGATGCCAAAAGCGAATATGAAGAGCTTATCGACAAGATCTACTTACCTTTCTAACCTCTCTCCACTTACGATGCTTCCACACATAGGCACGGTCATCCTTGAGGCGGGAGACAAATACCTGCCCCTGCTTTCGCCACGGATCGACCACGATCCCCTCTTCAAACGGCTGCCCTTTGGCGGTGACTACCAGCGTATTGTGCTCACGCCAGTACTCCCCGATGTGCGCGCCTGCCAGATGAAAGGCAAAGTGTGGATAGTGCCTTTGGATCAGATAGAAGTAGAGCCCGTCACTGAAGTGATAACAGAGTCCTTTTTTCTTGACACCGATATTGACAAGGAAGTTGTGGAGATAGGGATTTCCCCTCCGATCAAATGCCTGTTCCAATGCGGCACTTCGGCGTATGATATCCGCTGCCAGCCGATGGGATTCCTCTTTCGGAATACGACTGTCAAGTGATGACAAGAGTGTTGTCAACCGCGTCTTGGTATCATCAGAAGAGGGCTGCGGTGTCGTGAAGGCACACCCGCTTAGCAGAAAGAGGAGAAGAGACAGACTAACGAAGGATCTGATCATAGTTAAGAGAAAGATACTGCGCACCGACGATCACGATAATAATCCCAAAGAGTACAAAAAACGGCAGCGATCTTGGATATTTGGCGACCATATAGCCGCCCAGCATCCCCACGACAAGCCCGCCGATGTGCGCACTCATATCAATCGAGGAGATAGAGAGTCCCAGCATCAGGTTCAGACCGAGGATCACGACAAAATCTTTCATAAACTCCCGACTGTATGCCCCGATGCGTTTACGATGTGCCAAAAAGAAGCCTGCGAGTGCACCAAACACGCCGAAGATCGCTCCCGAAGCGCCGACCCCTACACTCATCGGATGCATATAGAGCGAGAGCAAGCCGCCCACAAGCCCGGAGAGAAGATAGATAGCAAGATAGGCCGCTTTGGGAAAGTAAAGCTCCATCCCTCTGCCGATAATATAGAGTGAGACCATATTCATCAGGATATGGGTCATACCTCCGTGCAGAAACATCGCACTCAAGAGCCGCCACCACTCTCCTTGTTTGACCACCAAGGGACCATAGAGTGCACCCAGATCGACCAGTGTATCCAGATCGATATCGACGATATTGCCGCTTTGCAGCGCAGAGAGTAGAAAAAAGAGGGTATTGAGAAAGATGATCCCGTATGTCAGAGGATAGCGCTTGAGGGTTTCCATCGCAGGATCAGCAGATCGCCTCGGCGAAGATCGCACCGTCGATCCCGCCGCGTGCGATCTTGCTGATCTCTCTTTCGCTGTGGATCAGTACCAGCACTTTGGTGTCGAACAGATAGGTCTCGGCAGTGGGCTGTACCATCAGTGCCGTATCCTCATCGCAGATCATATATGCCGCACCCAGTGCATTGGCATAGATGGCATCATCGAGCGTATTGACCACGACCGCATACGCCACTCCGTTCTCCTGACAATACTGTGCCAGCTTATGTGAATCGACCAGCGGTTCGAGCAGTACGACCTGATCGGGTCTGCTTGCTTTGATCTCTTTTTCAGAAAAAACCCTGCAAAACTCCGGGCTCTTGATCCATGGGTGTCCTATCAGTATCATGCCGTGCTCCTTTCTATGATCTATGCGCACTCGTCGCAGTAGTATTTTCCGTTGATGAGGATACTCTCATCCACCGTTACGTAGGTACCGCACTTGGTACACTCCACCAGTGTATCTCCCTCTATCTTCTTCTTTGGTTTCGCGGCACGCTTCTTTGCGCCGATCTTGGGAAGTTCACCGCCGAAAAGTTTGTAGATAAAAATACCGATGGCGGCAAAAAGAATCAGCTTCAAGATCATGCACGTCCCCTGATATAGAGATAGTTTCTCCGGTTTTTCTGTACTATATCATATTTGAGCTGATGTTGCACCGCTTCGATCTCCTCAAAGACACGGCTTCCTTTGTAGAAGAGATACTCCGTATGCACATCGCTGAGTGCTTCGGTCAACGAGAGCAGCAGCCCGGTATTGGTCACCGCACGTGAAGTGATGAGATCAAAAGGTGCATGATCCACATGCTCCACCCGCTTGGGCTCCACGATGACATTGCCAAGCCCCAGATCGATACCGGCATACTTCAAAAACGACACCCGTTTCTTCAGCGGCTCTGCCAAGACCACCTCTGTCTTTGGCATCGCGATCGCCAATACCAGCCCGGGAAACCCCGCACCCGTCCCCACATCCAGCAGGGTACCCGGCATACGGATGAAAGTCAAAGGGTAGAGCG
>CAYPWA010000219.1:0-2701 GCA_964414325.1 uncultured Sulfurovum sp.
TTCTGTCAATGATCCCTCTGTTGCAGCGGCTATGTACACGCTTGCCGTTTCGCAGCATCTCAGAGAGGGTATCGCCGCTGCCAAGGTGCAGCCAGAGTTCGGTGATCATGCCCCGGTTGCAGCGAAGCTCCACGCTTTTACCGCTGCCCTTTCCGTAAGCCTCGTCAAAAAGTTCTCGTATGCGCTGAAGTGTCACACGTTTACCACTGAACTTTCGAAAGAAATCGGCGATCTTGCTTTGACGCACCGCTTGGGTCAAAGCGATCGCATCGGAAAAGTAACGCTCCGCATCCGTACCGTAGCAGGTGCCGTGCTTGATCCACTCGTGGCGGTGCAGGTTGGATGAGAGTCCGGGCATCACCTGTGCCAGTGCCTCTTTGGTCTGCCCGGTGAGCTTGGGCTCGGGGAGTTTGTGCCACTGCTTGTGCTTGTCGGCGATCATGTAGCGTTTGGGGACATCGCAGTAGACCTTGTTTCGAGGCTGTGGCCAGAGCCCATGCAGTACGAAGGTGTCATCTCCGCGCTTCTTGGCGAACAATCCCCGTTTACACTCTTTTTTGTAGCGGTGCGTCTCACAAAAAGCGTTGTGCCAGCTGAGTGCGAGCAGGTTCTGTGTAGAGCGATCCTGTACTGCGAGTACGGAGGGTTTGAGCTTTTTTGCCGGTGTGACGGATGCTGTTTGTCCATAGAGAGGCGTACCTCGTAGCGGTCGAAGGCTCAGACAGTCGTCATCGACCCATCGCTGTGAGGGTGTGGCACCCTCGACTTTGAGCAAGTATTGCCCTTTATGATGGTCAAGCATTTCGTAGGTACGGTGCATATCGAGTGTGACACTGCCTCTGTTGGTCGTGTGTTTGAGATTGTTGAAAAGCTCGCAGCTTCGTTTGGGGTAGAGTTGAGTATTGGCACCCAAGGTCAGCATTAGTGTCATAAAGAGCAAAAATATACGCATTGCCAATCTTCCTTTTTTTAGCATCATTATAATAGGATTTTTGTTATGATATCCCATGATATTTGAGAACATAACACAGATCCCCACACAGCTTGGCAGCTGTCGCAAAGCCCCCTGCCCGCACCACCGTCGTATGCGTTCGAACATGATGCTTAATCCGCTCAACCTCAAGCATCTCAACCGTATCGATGAAAGCGATGCGGATGCGATCACCCTCAACCTTGAGGACGCCATCGCACCAAGTCGCAAAAAAGAGGCACTGCACAATATCGCCCTTTTTCTCTCCCATCTTGAGCACAGCAAGAGCTGTATCATCGTACGGGTCAATCCGCTTGATCTAGGCGGAGAAGAGGAGATACGCTTTCTCAACGACTTTTGTTTTGATGCAGTGCGTGTAGCAAAGATCCGAAACCAGACCGAGATCGCCAGAGCCCTGACCCTGCTGGGGGAGGAGAAGGAGCTGCATATCTCACTGGAGACCAAAGAGGCGTTTGCCGATCTTCCTTCTTTGCGTATTGATGAACGCTTCACTACTGCCAATCTAGGCATCCTCGATCTGCTGACCTCACTGGGGCTGCCCCAGTCCCTCGTAACGCTTGACAACCCTACGATCGACTATATCCTCTCCAAGTTCCTTGTCGATGCGCATAGCGCGGGGATCCGTCCGGTGAGCTTTATGTATCAAGCGTACAACGATACCGAGACGTTTCGAAAATGGTGCGAAAAGGAGAAGAGGATGGGCTTTGGTGCCAAAGCCTGCATGGGTCCCAAACAGGTCGCCATCGCCAACACGGTCTTTGACTACAGTGATGAGGAGATAGAGCGTGCACGACACATCAAACGACGCTTTGAAGAGGAGTCGGCAAAAGGAAACAACGGTTTTATGGATGAGGCCTACGATCTCTTCGTGGATGAGCCCATTTACCGTGATGCGCTGCTGGTACTGGAGGAGGGCGCATGAGATACCTGCTGCTGATCCTTCTGCCCCTACTCCTGCTTGCCAATGACGACCGTCCGCCCATCCGCTACGACTACCTCTCCAAGCCGAATGTACAACGGTTCATCACCACGATGCATCGTAAGTACGGTTTCGATACCGCCTATCTGAAGCGTACGCTCAAACATGCCAAACTTGACAGAGATACACTGGCACGCTATACGGGAAAGTTCAAACGTAACTCCACCGTAGGGAGCTGGGAGCGCTTCAAGCTGCATGTGGTCAACGATGAGACCTTCAGGGAGGCAAGAGCATTCAAGAGAAAACACGCCAAAACACTCCAAAAAGCTGCCCGTATCTACAAAGTCGATCCGGACTACATTGTCGGTTTTCTCGGTGTGGAAAGTCGATTCGGTACCTATACGGGTGATTACAATATCCTCGATGCTCTTACTACACTTGCTTTTCATAAGAATAGAATGCAAAAGTTCTTCTACGGTGAGCTGACACAACTCTTTCTCTTTGCCCGAGAGAAAGGCTACGACATTACCGATCTGGAGGGCTCGTTTGCCGGTGCGATGGGATGTGTGCAGCAGGTACCTTCTGTCGCACGAAAGTTCAACTACGACTTCGATGGGGACGGTGCAAGTGTGTGGGATATCGAGGATTGTATCGGGAGTATCGCGAAGTTCATGCACCACAAGGGGTGGCGAAATGGACGAACGGTAGCCGTAGCAGCAACATATCAAGGCAAGCGCTTCAAAGGACTGCGCACAGGCTTCAAGACACGCTACCGCCTCTCTGCACTGCGA
>CAYPWA010000220.1:0-2701 GCA_964414325.1 uncultured Sulfurovum sp.
CGTAGGTACGCTGAAGATGTCGTCCCACCAGCAGGTTGAACTTCTGGTCGGTTCCTCCTATCTCTATATCGGACTTGAGTTCGACCGAATCATACCCCTGCAGCAGCGGATAGATGAACTCGGAGATCGAGATGCTCTGCCCCGCCTTGTAACGCTTCTCGAAGTCGTCACGCTCCAGCATACGTGCGACATTGAATGTCGTTGTCAATGCGACCATCCCAGATGCACCGAGCGCATCAAGCCATGTGGAGTTGAAGACCACATCGGTCTTGCTCTCATCGAGAATATTGAAGACCTGATCCTGATAGGTCTGCGCATTGGCGAGGATCGTCTCACGATCAAGCACCTTTCGTGTCTCACTTTTACCTGTAGGGTCTCCGATGGTTGCCGTAAAATCTCCGATCAGCAGTTGGATACGTCCTCCGTGATCCTGAAAGATACGCAGCTTCTGGAGCAGGACGGTGTGTCCGAGGTGCAGATCCGCTCCGGTGGGATCGAAGCCTGCTTTGACCGTATAGGTCTCACCTGTCTCATAAAATCGTGTGACCAGTGTTTCAATACGCTCCATATCGATGATCTCGGCGCACCCTCTTCGGATCTCCTCTAACGCTTGGTTGACTGACATTCGCTTACTATCCTTTGTTCCTATTTGTTATATGCATCGTCCAGACTGATCATCTCGATCAGCTTGAACTTCTGTGCGATCTTCTCTTCAAGCACCGCTTTTCGAGACTCCGTACTCTCCACCTCTATCTGGCAGTACTCCGCACTCTCGGAGCTCTTGATCCCCAGTTCGATGCTGATGACGTTCATATCCAGTGCCGAGAGTTTGGCAAGCAGATCCGCAAGGACACCCTTCTGGTTCTGAAGACTGATAATGAGCCTGTAGCGGGAGAGTTTCGTGCTTCTCCAGTCCACAAAAAGCATCGGCTCCGCCTGCAGGATCCTCTCATACGCTTTCTTGCACAATTTATGATGTATAATAGCCTTACTGTCCTTATAAAATGCAACGATCCGATCGCCAACCTTCGGATGACAGCAATAATCGAACTCCACCCCGTCCAGCGGCTTATTGGTAAAGAAGCGGAAGTGCTCAATCTCTTTGATCTGCGGCTTCTTGTAACCCTTTTTGAGAAGCTCCCAGAAACGTACCTCTTTGGCACCCATATAGGCTGCAAGTTTGTGGATGACCTCCTTGAAAAAGTCAAGCTGTGTAGGCAGTTTGTGGATCGATTCGGCAAAGCCCATATCCTCGATACGGTGTCTGATCGCATCGCTGCTCTGATTAAAGAGTGCGGCAAGGATGTTGTACGCGGAAACCGTGTCGACCTCTTTGAGTCTTGCACGACACTGGCTTCGTATCCCCTCTTTGGCTTTGGAGGTCTTGACCGCATCCTGCCACGAGCAGTGCAGATGCGGTTTCTCATCCTTGATGATCTTGACGATATCTCCGTTTTTGAGTACGGTCAGAAGTGAAGCCTTCTGTTTGTTGACCAATGCACCGGTCGCATTCGCACCCACCTCGGAGTGGATCGCATAGGCAAAATCGAGTGCGACCGAGCCCTTAGGCAGGGTGTAGTAGTCCCCTTTAGGAGAGAATACCGTGATGTCTTCACTGAAGAGGTCGCTCTTGGCAAGCTCGTAGAACTCCTCGACCGATTCGTTCTGATAGGAGAGACTCTCAAGCCATTGAAGGTTCACACCGTTGCCACCCTCTTTATACTTCCAGTGGGCGGCGACACCATATTCGGCGAGCCGGTGCATCTGTTCGGTGCGTATCTGCGCCTCCACGATCCCCTCTTCGTTGAAGAGTGTCGTATGGATGGTCTTATAGCCGTTCTCTTTGGGGACGGCGATATAGTCCTTGAAACGAGAGATCAGCGGCGTGAAGTTCAAATGCATCAACCCCAGTACCGTATAGCACTCCAGAGGTTCTTTGACGATCACACGGATCGCCAACAGATCGAGCACCTCTTCGATACTCACACCCTTGCGATGCATCTTCAGATAGATGGAGTAGTAGTGTTTGACCCGTCCGATGATCTCAAACTGTTCACTCTCGAACCCGTACTGCTCCATCATCTTGCGTACCTTCTGGATAAAGGCGTTGAGTTTGAACTGCAGATTCTGTGCGTTCTCTTTGATATAGCTGTCTATCTTTTCATAATCCTCGGGGTAGATATAGAAAAAACTCAGATCCTCCAGATGGTTCTTCAGGCGTGAGATACCCAGCCGGTGCGCGATGGGAGCATAGACCACCAGCGTCTCTTCGGCAATGCGTTTCTGCTTGTGGGCAGGTAGCGCATCCAGAGTAAGCATATTGTGCAGCCTGTCACACAGCTTGATGACCAGTACCCGTATATCCTTGATCGAAGCGATCAGCATCTTTCGGAATGTCAATGCTGAAGAGATCAGCCTCTCATCCGATCCTGATGGGACAAGCTCTTCATCCCGTATCTCAACGATCTTCGTCAATCCCTCGACCATATGGGTGACATCTTCACCAAACTCACGGGAGAGATCCTCCAGATCAAAATCGGTATCCTCCACCACATCATGCAGCAGTGCCGCCTGCACCATCGTCTCGTCTCCCGAAATAGAAGCGGTGATCGCCGCCACAAGGATCGGGTGTACGATGTAAGGTTCACCGCTTTTGCGTTTCTGCCCGTCATGGGCTGTCATGGCAAGGTCAAGGGCTTTT
>CAYPWA010000221.1:0-2693 GCA_964414325.1 uncultured Sulfurovum sp.
AGGATGAAGTGAAGTACAACCTCAGAAAATCCGACGTCGCCAAGTCCAACGAACTGGCGGGTGTCGCCGGTAAGATCGAAGGGAAGCTCTTCTTGCCGCTTAAAGACGGCGATACGGTAGAAGAGGGTGACTCCATCGTAGAGGTGATCAAAGAGGGATGGTCTGTGCCGAGCCGTATCCCGTTCGCATCCGAGCTGAAAGTGGAAGATGGTGCACCGGTCACTCAGGAGGTTAAAGCTGAATCCAAAGGTACGGTGAAGTTCTTCCTTCTCAAGGGAGACTACCTTGAAGCGACCGACAAGTTCAATGCGGGTACTAAGGTTGACGAGAAAGGACTTTTCGCTGTGATCGTCGATGAGAACAACCGCGAAGCGGCACGTCACTATATCTCAAGAGGTTCGATCGTTAAGGTTGACAGCGATGCGCTCGTCGAGAGAGGTGTGACACTCTCCGCTCCAGAGGTCTCTACACAGGTAGTGATCGCCGAGTGGGATCCTTACTCCGAGCCGATCATCGCAGAGCAGAAAGGAACACTGAAGTTCGAAGATATTATCCCCGGTGTAACAGTGGTTGAGCAGTTCGACGAGGTGACAGGTGAGACACGACTGGAGCTCAATGAACATATTCCTGCTGCATACAAGCCAGCAATCGTACTGGCAACGGAATCGGGAGAGCTGATCCGATATCAGCTTGATCCTAAAACAATTCTCTTTGTCAATGATGGAGAGGAGGTCAATATTGCGGATATCCTCGCCAAAACACCAAAAGCGGCAATCAAATCCAAAGATATTACTGGGGGTCTGCCAAGGGTCTCCGAACTCTTCGAAGCAAGACGTCCGAAAGATATTGCGCTCATCGCACAGATCGACGGGGTGGTAAGCTTCGGTAAACCGCTTAGAGGAAAAGAAAGACTAATCATCACCGGTGACAACGGGCAGGTGACGGAACAGTTCATCGACAAAGGCAAGGTTGCGCTTGTACACGCAGGAGAATATGTCCACGCAGGGGAGAAACTGACAGACGGTACCGTCTCCAGCCATGACATCCTTGCGGCACTCGGAGAGAAAGCACTCTATGAGTATATCGTCTCCGAAGTACAAATGGTCTATCGTAGACAAGGAGTTAACATCTCGGATAAACACATCGAGATTGTTACATCCCAGATGATGCGTCAGGTTAAAGTGATCGACAGTGGGGACAGTAACTTCATCGCGGGAGATATCGTCTCCAGGCGCAAGTTCCAAGAAGAGAACGAGCGTGTGATGAAGCTTGGCGGCGAGCCTGCGATTGCAGAGCCGATGCTGGTAGGTATCACCCGTGCGGCGGTAGGGGCAGACTCCATTATCTCTGCGGCATCCTTCCAGGATACGACGAAGGTACTTACCTCCGCATCGATCGCCGGCACGATCGATACACTTGAGGATCTCAAAGAGAACGTTGTTATCGGTCGCCTCATCCCTGTGGGAACGGGTATGATCGATCAGGATGATGTCAAGCTCAAAGCAGCCGACTAATCCCTCTTCTCTCCCTTGCAGGGGAGAGAATCTATAACCTTCACTTATTTTACTTTCAGAAAAGCCAAAGAAAATTTCGGTATAATACACCTCCATTTTTCCAGCTATACACTATACGAAAGCGGTTTTGTACGGTTTTGGTATGGTGTAACAGCCAGATTCAATTCGCTCTTAGAGCAAAACAACACTAATTCGAAAGGAAACGATTTGCCAACCATTAACCAGTTGATTCGTAAAGAACGTAAAAAGGTGATCAAAAAGTCTAAATCACCAGCGCTTGAGAGTTGTCCTCAAAGAAGAGGGGTATGTACCAGAGTATATACAACAACGCCCAAAAAACCAAACTCTGCTTTGAGAAAAGTAGCAAAAGTCAGACTGACATCAGGATATGAGGTGATCTCATATATCGGTGGTGAAGGTCACAACCTTCAAGAACACTCCATTGTCCTCGTACGTGGCGGTAGAGTTAAAGACCTTCCGGGTGTAAAGTATCACATTGTTCGTGGTGCGCTTGATGCATCCGGTGTTGCCAACAGAAAAGTGGCAAGATCCAAATACGGAACTAAGAGACCTAAGTAATCCGGACATTTTTGTTTGGGTGAAGTTGTCACGTCAACGTGAAACAGATAGGTTGAGTTTAGCTTAGTAATGAGCTTGAGCAGGTATTCATCGAGAATCCTTCGGGGATGATACTTGAGTAAATCAATGAAGATTGAAGTTAAAGGAAACAGAGAATGAGAAGAAGAAAAGCTCCCGTCAGACCGGTATTGCCAGATCCAGTATACGGTTCTAAAGTATTGACAAAATTCATCAATGCAATTATGCTTGATGGTAAGAAGAGTGTTGCGCAAAAGGTTGTTTACTCTGCGCTGGAGAGAATTGAATCAAAGACAGGCGAAAAAGCGATCGACGTGTTCAACAAGGCAATGGACAACGTCAAGCCTGTCATGGAAGTAAAAAGTAGACGTGTCGGTGGTGCTACCTATCAGGTACCTATCGAAGTAAGACCTGTAAGACAGCAGTCTCTTGGGATCAGATGGATCGTTGATGCTGCGAGAAAAAGAAACGAAAGAACCATGATGGAGCGTCTGAGCAATGAGCTTATGGATGCTGCGACAGAGAAGGGTGCTGCTTTCAAGAAGAAAGAAGATACTTATAAAATGGCAGAAGCTAATAAAG
>CAYPWA010000222.1:0-2690 GCA_964414325.1 uncultured Sulfurovum sp.
ACCGGCACTGGTGGGGTTTACGGTACAAAAGGAACAGTTCTTCTTCAAGGAGCTCAGCGGTGTCTCGACCGATGTGGTCATCGATGTGGGAGGAGAGGTGTGTCAAGGTGCGCTACTTTTCGCCCACAAAGGGATCAGTGGTCCAGCGGTGTTGGATGCGTCGCTCTACTGGGAGCGGGGAAAGATCAGCATCGACTTTCTGCCTGGGTTTGACTGGAGATGCCTTCACGGGAGCAAAAAGAGGCTCTCATCGCTGCTTCCGATGCCCAAACGTGTTACTAAGGCATTTTTGCTACAATTTGGCATAGAAGACAAAGCGGGGAGTGCTACCTCTTCTGAAGAACTTCACAGACTACAGAGCCTCAATCGGTATACATTTGCCCCTGCGGGTACTTTCGGCTATGCCAAAGCGGAAGTGACCCGAGGCGGCGTCTGTACGGATGAGGTTTGTGTCGATACGATGGAAAGCAAAAGGGAACAAGGGCTCTTTTTCATCGGTGAAGTTCTGGATGTGACCGGCAGATTGGGAGGCTACAACTTTCAATGGGCATTTTCAAGTGCCTATGTCTGTGCATCATTCATCAAACAACAAACAAGGAAGTGATGTGAAAGTACGGATTTTACTGGCAGTAGCAGGAGCACTGCTGTTGAGCGGATGTGTGGGGACACCGGATAAAGAGGGGTGGCACAGCGGACAAAAAGATGAGTTTCTTGAGATAGTGAAAGAGGATCGCTATGCCTCACTGTGTGATCAGAAGGCACTCTATGAGAAAGTCAAGCAGACTGAAGATTCGCGACTGATGAGCAAACTGCTTGTCGCCTATACGAACAATCTCGCCAACAGCTGCATCGATATCACGTCGTTCAAAGCGGCACAGAAAGAAAGAAAGTCGGACAAGTTCAAAACACACTATGAGATCTACCGACAGAAGGTCGATCCCACACAGATCAAGATGCAGCTTGCTGCAGGGCAGTCTGTTTCACAGATCCTCAAGCCTTATGTACCGACCTATCGGGAGTGGGAGAGGCTGCTGCAGACCTATAAGACCTTGCAGCATCAGGAGGGGGTTGATCCTGTGCTACTGCACAAAGTACGGTTGAACCTGGAGCGTGTCAAGCTTCTCAAACCCGAGACAAGTCCCAACTATGCACTGGTGAACATCCCCGAGTTCAGGGTGCGCATCATAGAGAACGGCAAGACTGCTGTTAGCATGAAGGTGGTCGTCGGTAAAACGCGTCTACAGACACCCATCTTCGGAGAAGACCTGAAGTATATCGTCGTCAATCCGCAGTGGAATGTTCCGGACTCCATCGCACGCAACGAAGTGATCCCCAAGACACTCAAGAACCCCGCCTACCTGAGCCGACACCGTCTTGAGATCCACCGTGACTATAACCTTGACTCGCCAAAACTCAGTTTCAGTGCCCTCAATCCTCAATCCTATGTCGGCGGGAAAGGACCGGTACCGTTCAAGTTCATCGAGCCGCCTTCGAAGAAAAATGGTCTGGGGCGTGTGAAGTTCCTCTTCCCTAACCACTATTCGGTCTATATGCATGATACCCAGTCGAAGTATCTTTTCAAACGTACGGTACGTTGTTACAGCCATGGTTGTGTCAGACTGGAGCGACCACAGGAGATGCTGAAATATATCATTGAACACTATACCTCTATAAGTTGGGAAGAGGCAAAAGAGATGTATGCGAGTATGAAGACGCACTATATCAGGTTGACCAAACGCCTACCTGTACATACAGCATATTTTACAACCTATATTGATGATGATGGCAAACTGCGTGTCTTCAAGGATATCTATGGCTATGACAGACTTCAGCGACTGAAGTTCTAAACCGGAGCGGAGGATGAGGAGGATAGGGCTGTTTGTGGCTGATATCCTTGTCACGTTACTACTGCTCTTTTCATTCATCCTTCTCTTTCTCTATCCTCTTCGATACACACCACCGGTACCTTCACCAAAGCGTTTGACACCTCAGATCGTCTCTCCTGAACACCATGAATCCAATGGCAGCATACCGGTCTTGCTTGAGGGTAATATCTCACTCTCGATGCTTTCAGAGATGAACGCCACAGAGGGGAATGACAGTGGGCTGATGAGCCTTGAGGAGATACTGCGACTATCACAGGAGGCAGCGATGCAGGAGTATCTACAGAGAAGTACCTATATCTACACACCCTTGGATGAACGTCTCAAGGCTACAGGCGCGAAAAAGGGTGATCCTGTCTATCTGCGCATCTTCAAAAGCGAAGCGATACTGGAGGTATGGATCGAGGTCGAGGGTGACTACAAACACCTCAAGGACTACCCCATCTGTGCCTTTTCCGGGCATCTTGGCCCTAAGCTCAAAGAGGGTGACCGCCAATCTCCCGAAGGCTTCTACCGTGTCTACAAAAGACAGCTCAATCCTCACAGCCGTTTCCATCTGGCATTTAACTTGGGCTACCCCAACGCCTACGACCGTGCCCATCACCGGACCGGTTCGTACCTGATGGTACACGGCGACTGCCGCTCGGTAGGTTGTTATGCAATGACGGACAGAAAGATCGAAGAGATCTATTCACTCGTAGCGTCCGCACTGCGTCACGGACAGCGGTATGTACCGGTACATATCTTCCCGTTCCGTATGGAGGAGGAGACGATGGCACGCTACAGCCACTACCGCTGGTATGACTT
>CAYPWA010000223.1:0-2678 GCA_964414325.1 uncultured Sulfurovum sp.
GAGCGGTAGGATCAGTATAAGAGATACGCTTCGCATCATATCCTAACCTTCTTATACAAAATCCCCTTTGATCGTCGTCAATCCCTTCTGCATCAGTTTGGAGAAAAACGATCCGGTGGTCTGTTCTTCGTTAGAAGCGGTGATGGTCTTGAGCATCGCGTAACGATCCGCACGCTCATCGAGGAAAGAGGTATCAAACTTTCCGTCAATAAAATCATCATCGTTGACGATCTCTTTGTGCAGGGGAATATTAGTCTTGATCCCTTCGATCATATACTCGTCAAGCGCACGGCGCGCTTTACGTACCACCCCTTCCCAGTCCAATGCCCAGACAATCAGTTTGCCGATCATCGAGTCGTAGTTGGACGGGATGGTATAGCCGCTATAGATCGCCGTATCCAGACGTACACCGGGACCTCCGGGGGTCAGATACTCGCCGATCGTACCAAATGAGGGCATAAAGTTGTTCATTGGATCTTCCGCATTGATACGGAACTCGATCGCATAGCCTCTGAAGCTGATCTCCTCTTGCAAAAAGTGCAGTTTGTCCCCCTCTGCGATCTGGATCATACGCTGGATCAAGTCAACCCCTGAGATGATCTCCGTCACGGGGTGCTCCACCTGTATACGCGTATTCATCTCGATGAAGTAGATATTGTCCGCCTCATCGACAAGGAACTCGATTGTTCCTACACTCTCATACCCGATACGATAGATCGCCTTCTGGCTGATACGGAACAGCTCCTTGCGTACTTCGGGACTGAGTCTAGGAGAAGGAGAGATCTCGATCACCTTTTGGTGACGACGCTGGATCGAACAGTCACGCTCTCCAAGATGTACGACGTTACCGTATTTGTCCGCAATGACTTGTACCTCGATGTGACGCGGATTTTTAACATACTTCTCGACAAAGACCGCACCGTTGCCGAAAAACTTCTGCGCCTCCTGTGTCGCCGCTTCAAAAAGCGATGCAAACTCTTTGGCAGATTCGACGATACGCATACCGCGACCTCCACCGCCAAATGCTGCCTTGATGATGACCGGGTAGCCGATCTCTTCGGCGACACGCTGTGCCTCTTTAGGGTCATTGACCGGATCGATCGTCCCCTCGATCACCGGTACACCGATCTCTCTCATCGCATTTTTCGATGCAATCTTGTCCCCAAAGAGTTCGATATGTTCCGCACTGGGACCGACAAAAATCACTCCTGCTTTCGTACATGCTCTGGCAAACTCCGCACTCTCAGATAGAAACCCATACCCCGGATGGATCGCATCACAACGCTTCTGAACCGCCAGCTTGACGATTGCATCATAATCCAAATAAACTTCGACCGGATGTCCCTCCAGTGCGATGGCATGATCGGCTTTCTTCACCCACGCGCCCTCTTTGTCCGCAGTCGAGTAGATAACGACACTCTCGATTTCCAGCTCTTTACAGGCACGGATGATACGCAGCGCAATCTCTCCTCGGTTGGCTATCAGCAGTTTTTTAATCTTTCTCATATGGTTTCCTTGACTTTTTGTTGTATTGTAGTCAAAGTCTCAAAACCATTCTACACAATTTATAGTCATAAAATTATCTATTTTTGGTTAAAATAGATGCTATGAAACGAGAAACAAGATTCCGCCACAAACGTATTGCCAATGATCTGATGTATTATATCTACACCCATATCGACACTGAGATCAACCTCGATGAACTCGCAAATGACTTTATGATCGACAAAACCCATATGCACAAACTCTTCAAAGAGGTCTTTGGCACAGGGATCTACCAAAGCATCAAATCCATCCGACTGCAAAAAGCTGCCAACCTGCTTGTCAGCAACACCCAGATGACCATCTCTCACATTGCCAACGCCTGCGGCTACAGCTCACAGACCTCCTTTATCCGTGCGTTCAAAGAGCGCTTCGGTATGACCCCAAAGGCGTGGCGTAAAGGCGGATATGTCGGTTTTGCACGAGATCTTTACGGAGACGTGACACACTGCGGACGCTCGTTTGAATCCATAGACTTCGAGATCGTCAAACGTCCTGCCATCAAAGCCTACTATATTCGCCACCGAGGATATAAAAGCGATATCAAACAGACCTGGCAGAAGATCCAAACCTGGCTCTACACACACAATATCACCTCTTACGACTTCTACTCTCTTTTCCACGACAACCCGCTGGTCACTCCGCTGGATGAATGCCAGCATATCGCCTGTGTCGCCATTGACGAAAAGGAGGCACCCCAAGAGTCCTCTCTCCCCTCCTTCCGCATTGCTGAGGGGGTCTATGCCAAATTCTCCATCCAAGGCGTACGAGAAGACCTTCTATGCTTCATCCGCTGGGTCTACCACGAATGGCTTCCTGCCAACGGATACGAAGCCGACACCAAACCGCTCTACGCCTATTACAGGAAGAACCACCACTTAAGCGAGGATGGCAGATTCAATATGGACTTTTACCTGTCGGTGCGCTATTAAAAAAATCTATAACATTTCCAATCAATCAAAATCCTATCAGATTATAAGTGTACAATACCGCATGCAATTCATAGAGATCACCGACATCAATCAACCTGAAGTACAGATATACCAACGCTTGCGAGAGAACGCGTTTGCCAAAGACGACACCTTTATCGCCGACAGCCCCAATGTGGTCAAACTGCTTATCCAAGCAGGTGTCAA
>CAYPWA010000224.1:0-2666 GCA_964414325.1 uncultured Sulfurovum sp.
CATACCGTAGACGGAGATCATATCTTTGAGGATCGCTGTGGCCCGGTCAAGGTCGTTGCCCGCTCCTGTAGAGATCTCACCGATGAATACCTCTTCTGCAGCACGCCCGGCAAGGAGCACGTCGATCTCGGCAAGGAGTTCGTGTTTTTGCTTGAGGAAACGTTCTTCATCTTCGGGTAGATGCAGCGTGTACCCCAGTGCTCCCAGTCCGCGTGGGATGATGGAGACTTTGGTGACACGGGTCGCTCCTTCGGTAAGTTCCGCCATCAGGGCGTGACCGCTCTCATGGTAGGAGACGATACGTTTCTCTGTCTCGTTGATCTTTCTGTTTTTCTTCTCCAGTCCGACAAAAGAGCGCTCGATCGCTTCAAGCAGGTCTTCCTGCTCGATCTGCTTTTTGTTCTGTCGTCCCGCAAGTAGAGCCGCTTCGTTGATGATGTTTGCAAGATCCGCACCTGCGAGTCCTGCCGTCTGTTTGGCGACGATCTCCAGATCGACATTGGGGGCGAGCTTGACCCCTTTGGAGTGTACCTTGAGGATTGCCAGACGACCTTCGTAATCGGGTTTGTCTACCAGTACCTGACGGTCGAAACGTCCTGCACGCAGTAGCGCGGCATCGAGTGTTTCGGGACGGTTGGTGGCTGCCAGCACGATGACAGGTGTATCGGTACCAAAACCGTCCATCTCGGCAAGGAGCTGGTTGAGGGTCTGTTCGCGTTCATCATTTCCCCCAAGTTGTCCGCCCGATGCACGGGACTTACCGATGGCATCGATCTCATCGATGAAGATGATGGCAGGTGCTTCCTTTTTCGCTTGTGCAAAAAGATCGCGCACGCGGCTGGCACCAACCCCGACAAACATCTCGATGAAGCTCGAACCGCTGACCGAGAAGAACGGTACACTTGCCTCTCCCGCGACAGCTTTTGCCAGCAGCGTTTTACCCGTACCCGGAGGTCCCACCAGCAGTACTCCTTTGGGTATCTTCGCACCCAGTTCGATGTAGCGTTCGGGGAATTTGAGGAAGTCCACGATCTCTTTGACCTCCTCTTTTGCCTCTTCGACTCCCTGTACGTCGTCAAATTTGGTATCGGGTTTTTCGGAGTTGATCAGCTTATCAGCCTTACCCGCACCCAGTATGCCTCCGCCCATTCCTTTGGACATCTTTTTGGCAAGGAAGATCCAGATCGCAAAGAAGATCAGGATCGGCAGCAGCATACTGATCAGCTCGGAGAGGAAGCCGTTGCCCATTACCCCTTCGTAAGGGATGTTTTTCTTGTCAAGCAGAGGGATGAGATCTCTGTCGTATGTAGGGACATTGGAGGCGACATAGCGTACTTTCTTACCGTTCTCTTCGAGGATTGCCTCAACGCTTCCGGGGGTCAGCTTCACGTTTTTGACCACGCCGTCTTTGATCTTCTCTTTGATCTCGGAGTATTTGACCTGTTTGGTCAGTGCGACGTGTTGGTTGTTCATCATGGTGCTGATGCCACCCCCTCCTCCGTCTCCGACAAAGGATTTGAAGATGAGAATGATCACGATCGAGAAGATCGCAAATGCCAACAGGGGGTTGTCGTTGAAAAAGTTGTTGTTATTGTTGTTCTGGTTTTTGTTGTTCTGGTCGTTAGCCATGTGTTTCCTTTGTGTAGACGAGGGTGACCCACTCGTCCTTGAGCGTTCTGTGTACAGGTGTCAGTGTGGCAAATGCCTCTTTGACAGATGCCTCTTTTTTATCCAAAATACCTGAGAGTATCAAGTAGCCTCCAGGTTTAAGCGCTTTTTTGAGATCGGATGCGATGAAGCGCAACACATCGGCGATAATGTTAGCGATGACCACATCATATGCGCCCTGAGCTTTGTCGGCAGAGCCCTCCCAGAGTTTCTCATAGGTCTCGCCGTTGAGCTTGAAGTTCTCTTTGCAGCTCTCTACCGAGACGGGATCGGTATCGCACAGTTCGACCGAAGCACCCAGTTTGGTCGCAGCCAGTCCGAGGATGCCCGATCCACATCCTACATCAAGCACACGGTCATTCGCTTTGACATAGGTGCTTACCGCCTCTAGACAAGAGAAGGTTGTGGCATGATGCCCTGATCCAAACGCCAATGCCGGATCGATCTTGATATTGATCAGCCCTGCTTTGGGCTCGTACCAGCTTGGGTAGATGTAAAACTTTGAGGCTTCGATGGGTTCGATGGAGTCCTTGTATCGCTGGATCCAGTCGACATTCTCTTTCTCCTCAAGGATGAAATCCAGACCGATATCCTCAGGCAGTTCCTGCTGCAACGATAGCAGGGCATCCTTAACGAAGGTTAAATCATCTTCGCTGCGCAGGATCAGTTTGCCCGTACCAAACTCCACCCCTTCATCATGGATATTCATAATGTAGTCGGCGATAAGGTCGACATAGCGCTCATCCATTGTAACGGTCAGTTCATAGTAGTTATTTTGCATGGGTAACCCCAAACGCCTTTTCGAGATCGAGCGTCCCTTCGTAAAATGCCTTGCCGACGATCGTTCCATCAATCCCCGCATCGATAAGCGCATGGATATCATTCATATCCTTCAGTCCGCCGCTGGCGATGGTCTCCAGACCGCTTGCCTCTTTGATTGAGAGGGTAAAGTCAATGTTGACCCCCGTCATCATCCCGTCGCGTCCCACGTCGGTGCA
>CAYPWA010000225.1:0-2658 GCA_964414325.1 uncultured Sulfurovum sp.
AGAGAAGGGGGCGTCAAAGCAGATGTCCTCCTCTCCCTTGCAGGCTTTCCAGAGTGCGAAGTCTTTGGGGTTGCGCTTTTCGCCGTGGTGCTCGACCCGGCTGAGGTTCTCTTCGTCATCGTGTACTTTGTGGGAGATCTCACCGTAGTGTGGATCTTTGGCGGTATCGAAGTAGACATCGCCGTTACTGACAGTATAGGCGTAGTCTTTGTCGATAAGGGTCTGGATCATCTGCTTGATCGCCTCCATCGACTCGGTGGCTTTGGGTTCGATGTCGGCACGCTGTACGCCCAGTGCCGCCATCTCTTCCAGATAACGATCGATGTAGTAGGCGGTGATCTCGGGCATGCTTTTCCCCGTCTGCTCGACTTTCTTGATGATCTTGTCGTCGATGTCGGTAAAGTTTTTTGCCAGCGTCACCTTGTAGCCCAGTGCACGAAGGGTACGGGAGAGCAGATCGAATGCCAGTGAACTGCGGGCATGCCCCAGATGGGCATCGTCATAGACGGTAGGACCACAGACATAGATGGAGACCTCCCCGGCTTTGATGGGTTCGAGCGGGCGTTTGGTTTTGGTGACACTGTCAAATATCGTCATAAGCACTATACCTTGAAAAGAGTTGTGTGATTATAGCAAAAAGCTGATTGGAGGTCACCTTATGATATTTCGATGATGCTCTTTGGTTATCATTCCAATAAGATCAACTTAAGGAGTTGTCACAATGAGCAATTTACGAAAAGTCTTTACCAATACGATCAATGGCACACAATATGTACAACCAAGACCCAAGGATATCGAGAAACCGTATGATGGGGAATTGATGATCACTGAGACCGACTGTAATGGAGTCATCACCTATGCCAACCGTAAATTTCTTGAGTTTACGGGCTTCAAGCGTAGAGAACTGATCGGGATGCCCCACAATATCATGAGACATCCTGATATGCCAAAAGGTATCTATAAAGGGATGTGGGAGATTATCTCCCAGAAGAAGATATGGAGAGGTTATATCAAGAGTCTATGCAAGGATGGATCGTACTACTGGGCACTTGTCTATATCCAGCCGAAAGTGGATACTGAGGGGAACATCACAGGATATGTTGCCAATAGAAGAGATGCCTATCCGTCTGAGATCGAAGAGATCGAAGAGAAATACAGACTGCTTTTGGCGGATGAGCATATGGACCATCCCTACTTTAAGCGTATGGAGCTCTACCATGGTGAAGGGATCGCTACTTTTCAGTCCCGTTTGAGTGCCTGATCAGCGGATCAGGCCTATCAGCCATCCGTTGACCACAGACAAGACGAAGGCAAAGAGCGGCATCGTCAACATAAAATAGAGCGATCGTCTGTCCCGAACGATCTGCACAAACTTCTCAACCCCTACCTCCTTGACCGTAAACCCAAACAGTACCCATCCTCCGATACTGCCTGCCAGTGCCAGTCCTGCCGCTCCCATGGGGTGCATCAGTACCAGTGATCCTGTGACGGAAGCAATGAGTGAATAGACCGCGATCTTTGCCGCTTTTCGGTGACGGTGTGAGGCGTAGAGAAAGAGTGAGAAGAGTTTTGCTAGACCAAAGGGGAGCAGTCCGACCATATACATCTGCAGGACGAACATCGTTTGAAGTGTTTCGGCATGGGTGAACTTTCCACGTTCAAAAAGGAGCCAGATGATCGGCTCTGCCAGCAGGATACCACCGAGCATCGCTGCACCGAGCAAGAAAGCAAGGAGCCAGAACGCCTGCGTGAGGTTTTCGTAGGCTTTCTCCTCCTGTCCGTTCTTGAGTGCTTTGGAAACAGTAGGGAAGAGGACGGTGGCAGTGGCAATGGCGATAATCGCTAGAGGTAGTTGGAAGATACGGTTGGCATAGAAGAGATAAGAGACCGATCCTGTCATCAGAAATGTTGCGAGGATCGTATCGACAAAAGCGGATATTTGAGGTGTAGAGTTGCCCAGTATGCCGGGGAGAAAGAGGGACTTGAAGTGTTTCTCCTCTTCTTTGACATCTTTGTGCTTGCGGTACTTCCAGCCGCCGACAAGCAGTCTGTCGAGCTTGAAGCGGTGCAGTGTGACAAGGTGGGCAGCAACTTGAAGTGCCCCTCCGATAAGCACAGCGAAGCTGAGGGCATAGGCGACGGTTTTGGGATCCTCTTTCATATAGAGCCAGAGTGCACAGATCATGGAGATGTTGAGCAGTGCGGTGGACATGGCGGTGGTGGCGAAGTGCTCTTTGTACTGCAACAAAGTGGCAAGGAAGGTGACGACAAAGATGAGGTCGAGGTACCAGAAGTTGATCGCGGTCAGTGGAGCAGTCTGAGAGATGATATCCCAGCTCCACCCCCATGCGAGCAGTTTGGTCATCGGCTCGGGGAAGAGGGTGATGACGAATGAAAAAGCGATCAGAAAGAGCAGAAATCGCAAAAAGATGGCGGTGGCGAAGACCCCTTTGTGCTTGGAGGCGATAAAGGAGGGCATGAATGCCTGAGTGAATGCCCCTTCGGCAAAGATACGGCGAAAGAGGTTGGGCAGTTTGAAGGCGACGAAGAACATGTCGCTCCAGACCGAAGCGCCCAGTGCGGATGCCATGAGTACATCACGCCCCAGTCCGGTGATGCGAGAGAGCAGGATACCGAAACTGTTGGTAAAGATCGATC
>CAYPWA010000226.1:0-1102 GCA_964414325.1 uncultured Sulfurovum sp.
GCCGATATGAGCAACTCTCACATCCCTGTAATCGTACTCTCTACAGACGATACGAGAAAAACAGAGGTCTATGACAATGGTGCCAACGACTTCATCAGGAAGCCGGTCAAAGAGGAAGCACTCTTTGCCAAAATAGACCAGTGGTCGGAAAAATAGACACATTACTTTGATGCGGGCGACCACAAGGGGTCGCCCCTACAAAAAAATCATAACATTTTCCATAACGCAGGGGTAACCCTTGTGGTTACCCACCATCACCAATAGTGGGGGGATTGTTATCCCCTTATAGCAGCGCCTCTTGCAGCACCTCTTCCACATTTGACACCCCGATAATCCTGATATGCTCTTTCACCTCATCAGGGATATCATCTAGATCTCTCTCATAGTTCTTCATGGGGATAAGCGCTTTCTTGACACCGGCTTTATAGGCGGCGATCAGCTTCTCTTTGAGCCCACCAATAGGCAGTACCTTGCCTGTGAGTGTCACCTCACCGGTCATGGCGATCTTGTTGTCCACCTTTTTATTGCTCAGGATCGAAGCGATGGCAGTAACCATCGTAATGCCGGCACTCGGACCGTCTTTGGGTGTCGCCCCTTCAGGGACATGGATATGCAGGTCGTAACGCTTGTAGACCTCACTGGGGTCGACCTCTATACGCTCTTCACGCTCTTTGACAGTATGAGGGATGACCGAAGCGGGGATCTTCAGTTTTCTCTCGTCTATAAGTATCTTGACTACTGAGTGGGCAATGCGTACCGACTCCTTCATGACATCGCCCAGGCTTCCCGTCAGCTGCAGTCCGCCCTTGCCTTTGATCTTGATCGCTTCGATGGTCAGTACATCCCCGCCTACCGCTGTCCATGCCAGTCCAGAGACCACACCCACCTGCGGCTTTTTGTCTACCGATGAGATCTCAAAAACCTTTTTATCGACAAATTTGTCAAGATTTTTCTTGGTGATCTGTACCGTATCCCTGCTTTTGTCCTCCAGAAGCATACGTGCCGCCTTGCGCATCAATCCGGCGATACGACGGCGCAGGTTACGCACACCCGCCTCACGGGTATATTCGTCGATGAGTATCCGCAGCGCTTTGTCCGATAT
>CAYPWA010000226.1:1112-2656 GCA_964414325.1 uncultured Sulfurovum sp.
TATATGGAACTCATGCGACTTGAGTGCGTGTTTCTTGAGCTCCTGAGGGATCAGATAGCGTCTGGCGATTTCGAACTTCTCCTTAGGCGTATAAGAGTTAAGCCCGATGAACTCCATACGGTCACGAAGCGGTGCGGGGATGCGCCCCACGTCGTTGGCGGTCGCAATAAAAATCGCTTTGCTCAGATCGATATTGAAGTTCAGATAGTAGTCACGGTACTTACTGTTCTGCTCAGGGTCGAGGATCTCCAGCAGCGCTGCGGTAGGATCACCGCGCATCGAGCGCCCGACCTTGTCGATCTCATCGAGTACGATGACAGGATCCATACTTTTTGCCTCGATGAGCCCCTGCACCAGACGACCGGGCATCGCACCCACATAGGTACGGCGGTGTCCGCGCAGCTCGTTGACATCTTCCAGTCCACCCAGAGCAATGCGCACCAGCGGACGCCCAAGCGCATGGGCGATGGAGTTCGCCAGAGAAGTCTTCCCAACCCCCGGAGGGCCTGCAAAACAGAGGATCGCCCCACCCGTCTCGGTCTGACGTATGCCGCGCAGCTGTGCCAGCTCACGCACCGAGAAGTACTCGACGATGCGCTCTTTGGGCTTTTCGAGCGAATAGTGATCCTTGTCCAGCTCTCTGGCGACATCTTCCACCGAGAGGCTCTTTTTGGTCAGCTTGCCAAAAGGCAGCTCCAGTACCCACTCCAGATAGCTCTGCAGCAGGTTAGCATCAGCGCTGTCCGGATGCATCCGTGCGAAACGGTCAAGCTGCTTGCTAATCTCCTTGTAGGCATCTTCGCTCATATTGGGCTTGAGCGCCTCAATCTTCTCTCGGAATGCCGCGATCTCCTCTTCCCTCTGGGTATCCATCCCCAGCTCCTGCTGGATCTCCTTGAGCTGCTCTTTGAGGAAGTACTCTTTGTTGGTCTGTTCTATCTTGTTATGGACTTTGGAGCGGATCTCCCGCTGCACCTTGGCGGACTCGATCTCGGAGGTAACCACGTCGATCAGCCCCAACAGTCGTTTCTCGATATCGGGCTCGATGTAGAGCGCATAGGCAACCTCTTTGTCCAGCTTGAGCATCGAAGAGACCAGATCGGCGATACGCTGTGGCTCATCGTTCTCCTCGATGGTACGTACCAAATCGGCAGGGACATGGGAGGTGAGTGTCGAGAGCTTCTTGATCTTGTCACGCAGTACATCCATCAGGGCGTCGGCACGCAACCTGTCATACGGTGCATCCTTGACCACGTCGATCACCGCCTTGTTGATCTCTCCGGCAACCGGCTCGACGATCTTACCACGGGTAAGCCCCTGAAAGAGGATCTTCACTCTTCCGTCAGGGATGTGTACTTTACGCATGATCGATCCGATTACCCCCACTTTGTACATGGCATCGAAGTCACGACTCCCCTCCTTGCCGGGGATCGAAGAGGTCACAAAGAGCAGGGAGTTGTTCTCCATCGCATCCGTCGCCGCATCGATGTCCTTCTGATCGGTCAGAAAGATCGGGCTGATCATGAACGGATAGAGAAAGAGCT
>CAYPWA010000227.1:0-2636 GCA_964414325.1 uncultured Sulfurovum sp.
TACTTGCAGTCTGGTATGACGAGATGGCACGTCATCTCAAAAACCTTGAAGAGACGATGGAAGTGATCCGTGTGGGTCAGATCAGTGGAGCAATGGGTAACTTCGCCCATGCACCGTTGGAGCTGGAGGAGTACGCGATGGAGGAGCTTGGTCTCAAGCCTGCGCCCGTCTCCAACCAGGTGATCCAGCGTGACCGCTATGCACGACTGGCTTCCGCACTGGCGTTGCTGGCATCCTCTGTTGAGAAGTTCGCCGTACAGGTGCGCCATTGGCAGCGCACGGAGGTCTATGAGGTAGAGGAGTACTTTGCCAAAGGGCAGAAAGGCTCTTCTGCTATGCCGCACAAACGTAACCCCATCCTCACAGAGAACATCACCGGTCTGGCACGTATCATCCGTGCCTATGCCACACCTGCGATGGAGAATGTCGCACTCTGGCACGAGCGTGATATCTCCCACTCCTCTACCGAACGCTTCTGGTTGCCTGACTCCTTCATTACTACAGACTTTATGCTCCACCGTATGAACAACGTCATTGCCAATATGACCGTGATGCCTGAGAATATGATGAAAAACCTCAATCTTACCGGTGGACTGGTCTTCTCACAGCGTGTTCTGCTCGAACTGCCCAAAGCGGGAGTAAGTCGTGAAGATGCCTACAAGATCGTACAGCGCAACGCAATGAAAGTCTGGGAGGAGATCCAGCAGGGCAAACCAACCGTCAACGAAAAAGGCGAGTCGCTCTACTTGCAGTATCTGCTGGCGGATGAGGAGCTTAGAGAGAAGTTGAGTGAGGAGCAGATTAGGGAGTGTTTTAACTATGAGTACTATACAAAGAATGTAGACCGCATCTTCGATCGCGTCTTTAAATAGCTTTAGTTCACTGCATCTTTGAGGGGGATCGCTTAGTCACTTGCTTGAAGCAAGCTCCTGTGCCATGACCCTCAAATCTACAGCAAACTAAAGCTATTTCCTCTCCCTAAAAAATCTTTCAAAACTCACATTTTAATATGAATATTTTGAGATAAATATCCTTTATATTTTTGCAACTTCCTATTTCTTTCGAGGCTTGTACAGCTATCATGTTTTCTTATAAGAATATTGCCTAAAAATGATAGAAGAATTAACAAATATCCAAGTAACTTTGCTGTAAAATCGCTTCATACCTAATTGCCGAAAGAGGGCAGTTTCTCTTATGAAAATATCGACAAAATGTCGCAAAATCGGGAGCGAGAATGATCAGAGTTGTCAAAAGAAACGGAAGAGTCGAGACACTGGATGTTACCAAGATCCAGAAATATACGGCAGCTGCGGTAGAGGGGCTCAGCGGGGTGAGTCAGAGTGAACTGGAGGTTGATGCGAAGCTGCAGTTTCGTGATATGATCACCTCCGAGGAGATCCAGACAACATTGATCAAGACAGCGGTTGACAAGATCGATATTGACAGACCCAACTGGACCTTTGTCGCGGCACGTCTGTTCCTATATGACCTTTACCACAAGGTTACGGGCTTTACAGGCTATAACCATCTTAGAGAGTATTTTGAAAAGGGTGAAAAGGAGGGGCGTATTGTCCTTGGACTCAAGGAGAAGTATGACCTTGACGATCTCAACGACTACATCAAGCCTGAACGTGACCTCCAGTTCACCTATTTGGGAATCCGTACGCTATACGACCGATATCTGATCAAAGACAAGCAGGGAGGGCCGATCGAGCTTCCGCAGCAGCTCTTTATGGGTGTGGCGATGTTCCTGGCACAGAATGAGTTTGATTGCCAGACATGGGCGAAGAAATTTTACGACATTCTCAGCAGGTTTGAGGTGATGGCAGCCACGCCGACACTCTCCAATGCGCGTACCCCAAGACACCAGCTTAGCTCCTGCTATATCGGTTCCACACCGGACAATATCGAGGGAATATTCGATGGCTACAAGGAGATGGCACTGCTGAGCAAGTTCGGCGGCGGGATCGGTTGGGACTGGTCATTGGTGCGCGGAATGGGCTCATATATCGATGGACATAAACACGCTGCTGGTGGGATTGTACCGTTTCTAAAGATCGCCAATGATGTTGCCATCGCTGTTGATCAGCTTGGTACCCGTAAAGGGGCGATCGCTGTCTATATCGAGCCGTGGCATGTGGATGTCAAGGACTTCCTCGACCTCAAGAAAAACTCCGGAGAGGAGCGCCGCCGTGCCCACGATCTCTTCCCCGCACTCTGGCTCAATGACCTCTTTATGGAGCGCGTCGCCAACGATGAGATGTGGACACTTTTCGATCCGTTTGAGGTCAATGAGTTGACAGAACTCTACGGAGAGGCGTTCGAGAAACGTTATATAGAGCTGGAGAACAGCGATGACAACATTACTAGAGAGCGCATCTCCGCCAAGCAACTCTGGAAGGAGATCCTGCGCTCCTACTTCGAGACGGGTAACCCCTTCCTGACCTTTAAAGATACTGCCAATCGTGCCAACCCCAACAAGCACGCAGGGGTGATCCGCAGCACCAACCTCTGTACGGAGATCTTTCAGAACACCAAACCGAACCACTACCGTACACAGTTGGTCTTTGAGGACGGTTCCACCGTCTCGTACGAAGAGAACGAGATGGTTACGGTTGACAGCGGTGTGACAAAGC
>CAYPWA010000228.1:0-2610 GCA_964414325.1 uncultured Sulfurovum sp.
CGAACATCAGTACCAGTACTAGTGCGCTCAGTCCTCCCAGCAGAAAGATCAGCGGTGCCGGGGTATTCTTCTCTTTGATGTCACGTGTCGCATCGAAGAACATCATGGCGAACGAATAGAGTGCCATGACCGCCCCAACATAGACGATCAGTTGTACCACACCGAGGAAGTCCGCCCCAAGAATGAAGAAGAATCCGGAGATCAGTACCATACCCGCTGCCAACGAGGTCATCGCGTAGAGTACGTTCTTGCTCATGACCGTGATGAGGAACAGTCCTGTCGTTAGAGCCGAAAACAGGTAAAAGGCTATTGTTTCATACATCTCTTCTCTCCTTAGTACGCTAACGGCGTTTTCTTGATGTTCTCATCCGCATAAGGCGTGATGGCACCAAAGCCGTCATACTCCTGCTGCAGGTTGAGCTTGTCGATCGGTGTGAGCATGTCTTCAAAGAGAGAGAAGCTCGCACGCTGCTCAGAAGCTGTCTCATAGCGAGGCCCGTGGACAATCGCCAGTTCCGGGCACACCTCCGCACAGTAACCGCAGAAGATACAGCGTCCAAAATTGATCGTGTACTCGCTCACCTCTTTCCGCTGATTCTCATCATAACGCGTATCCATCGTGATACAGTTGGAGATACAGATCTTCTCACACAGTCCACATCCGATACAGCGATAGTGCCCGCTCTCAAGCAGCCTGAGCATTTCATGGATCGCTCTGTATCTTGGAGAGATCGGCAGCTTCTCGAAAGGATACTTCACTGTATGCATCTGTCCTTTGAAGAGTGCATTGATCATCTCTCTCATCGTTACCCAAAGTCCTACAAAGAGCTCCCCTTTAAAGGTTCTTCTGACCACCTGCTTGAACTTGCCCATCCCGGTCTCGGGGGTGTGCTCAAGGTCGAGCAGCACATAGTTCTGCTGTCCGACATTTCTGTTTTTAAATTGTTCTAGTCCCATGACTTCTCCTTATACCATCATCACGATACCGGTGATGACCACATTGATCACTGCGATCGGCATCAATACTTTCCAACAGAGCCACATCAGCTGATCGGGTCTGACATGTGGCCATGCAGCCCTTACCCACAACATCAGGAAGAAGAAGAAACCGACCTTGAGGATGATCGTCAGCCATCCCAGTCCTCCTTCACTGTATCCGCCGAGGAATACGATCGCTGCGATGATCGAGATGGTGATCATGTTGGCATACTCTCCGATGAAGAACATCCCCCATCGCATACCCGAATACTCCGTCGCATACCCTGAAACGACCTCCGCTTCATGCTCGAGAAGGTCAAACGGGGTTCTGTTGGTCTCCGCAAACCCTGCAATGAGGAAAAGTACGAAGGCTACAGGCTGCTGCCAGATAAGCCACTGGCTGATCCCGCCTGCCTGAGCGTTATTGAAATCTACAAACGAAAGTGAACCCACCAGCATGATCGGTGCCAGGATCGAAAGCCCGGTCACCACCTCGTAAGAGAGGAACTGGATCGCCGTACGTGCTGCACCGATGATACCCCATTTGTTCGCCTGAGCCATACCCGCAAGCAGCGGTCCGTAGAGCCCCGCTGCCATCATACCGAGCACGAAGAGAATACCAATATTGAGATCGGCAGCGATGGAAGGAACAAAGGTACCGCCAAGAACAGGAATCCACTCTGGGATCGTAAAGTCAGGGAATACCGGTACCGCAGCCAGTGCGATGAACGCTGTTGCCGCAGTGATGATCGGTGCGACCATAAAGATCAGTCTGTTCGCATTCTGTGGAACAATATCCTCTTTGGTGAAGAGTTTGATACCGTCTGCCACCAGTTGCAGCAGACCGTAAGGTCCAACGTGCATTGGTCCGAGCCTTCGCTGCATAAACGCCAATACCTTTCTTTCAATATAGGTACCGAACCCGGCGATTGCAGAGATCACCGCAAGAATGATGATCGCCTTGATCCATACCCCTGCAGCTGTCACTTCAGGCAGATGGTTGACAAATGTTTCAACCTCTGTATATGTTACTACTTCCATATTACACCTTTCTCATTGTTACTTTTCTGTAGCGCGCATCGCCAAAGAGGGCATAGACATCCTCTGCACTCTTGAAATCCGCAAGTGCCGTGATCTCTCCCTCCATGCGATCATCCGCGATGACATCGACGGTGATGCTTCTGTCGCCAAAGTCAATCTCCACTCTCTCTCCGAGGCTCTCCGCTTTTGCCGGAGCCGCATAGAGTCCGAAACCTTCGAAGATCTCATGCGTCTTGTCAGTGAAGTCGTTAAACTGTCTTTGCGGGTTACAACGATAAACGATCTCCCCTTCAAGTACCTGCTTCTCATCGAACGGTGCTATGCCGATCTCTTCAGATTCGACGGAGAGATTCTCAAGCGCATAACCTCTGTTCTCAGTACCATCGTTGAGATAACCGTTGGGCAGATCGTCAAAATTGACCGCCTTGAAGCCCTTGTCTACCGGTAGCTGTTTCGTCCAGTCTACGGTCAGCTCCGGTGCACCGACGAGCACCTTCATCAGATCGTTCAGCTCATACCCTTTGTACTCAAGCGCTGCATTGGTCGGTGTGACACGTTTGTGCATATTGGTCAGGGTTCCCTCCTGCTGGT
>CAYPWA010000229.1:0-2595 GCA_964414325.1 uncultured Sulfurovum sp.
GAGAGGAGACTCTCCTCTTCTGCTGCAAAGGGTGTCAGGGGGTCTACCATCTGCTTGAGGCGGAAGGGTTGGACAGTTTCTATGACAAATTGGGAGATACCAAGCTCCATCCTGCCGTCACACAGAGTGAGGATCTGGAGAAGTTCGATCTGGAGGGCTTCAAGAACAAATATATCAAAGAGACCGAAGAGGGGCTGTACGAGATCAACCTCATCATCGAGGGGATCCACTGCTCTGCATGTGTCTGGCTCAACGAAAAGGTGCTACACAAAACCCCCGGCGTGATCGAAGCGACCATCAACTATACCAACAACAAAGCCAAGGTCGTCTGGGATCCGGACGAGATCCGACTCTCCAAGATCATCGAGACCATCCGATCCATCGGCTACAATGCTTACCCCTATGACCCCGCCCTTCAGGAGGAGCGTGCCAACAAGACCAAAAAAGAGTACTACTCACGCATTTTGGTTGCTGTTTTTGGCAGCATGAACATCATGTGGATTGCCATCGCCCAGTATGCAGGCTATTTCAGCGGGATCGAGCAGCGCTTCAAAGATATCCTCAATGTCGCGGAGTTCATCCTTGCCACACCCGTACTCTTCTACAGCGGATGGGTCTTCTTTCGGGGGGCATACTACGGCTACAAGAACCGCATCGTTAACATGGATACCCTTGTCGCCTTCGGTGCACTTCTGGCATACATCTACTCTATCTATGCCATGATTACCCAACGCGGAGAGGTCTATTTCGATTCGGTCGCGATGATCATTACCTTTGTTCTGGTAGGAAAATATCTTGAAGTACTCAGCAAGAAGCAGGCGGTCGATACACTTGATTCGATTATGGGAAGCACACCCACAGAGGTAACGGTCATACAGGAGAATGAAAAAGTTCTTGTCTCCGTAGAAAACATACAGCAGGGTGACATTATTGAGCTCAAGCCCGGAGAGAAAGTCGTCATCGACGGTGTGGTCGTCTACGGAGAAGGATCTTTTGATGAAAGTTCACTTACCGGAGAGAGTGACGCTGTACTCAAACGCAAAGGCGACAAGATCCTCAGCGGATCGATCTGTCTGGACTCCGTCATCCGCTACGAAGCGACAAAAGACATCTCCTCCTCCCTGCTCCATGCTATCGTCTCTTTGCTTGAAGAATCCATCACCAAAAAACCGCACATTGAGAGGCTTGCAGACCAGGTATCGGGCTACTTCTCCACCGTCATCCTCCTTATCGCTCTGCTGACCTTCGGTGCATGGTGGTACTTCGGCGGCAGTTTCGAGCATGCACTGATCATCGGTATCTCCGTGATCGTCATCGCCTGTCCGTGTGCACTGGGCCTTGCCACACCGATGGCAACACTGGTAGGTATCTCCCTTGCCGCCAAACGTAATATCCTTTTCAAAGAGGCGGGGTTTTTGGAGACCATGGCAAAAAGTGATCTGCTGGCACTGGATAAGACAGGAACGATCACAGAAGGCAAGCCCTCGGTCGTTCGAGAAGAGCGTTTCAAAGCGTATGATCCTGCATGGCTCTATGCGCTTGTCGGTACTTCCGACCACCCCATCGCACAGGGAATCAGACGATACCTGCGCGACAACCATAAAGAGGGTTTCGCCCCTGTAGAACTCGAAGCGATCAAAAGCATACAGGCAAAAGGGATCGAGGCACGCACCGAAACAGACACCTTCATCGGAGGGAATGCAGCATTCATGCAGGAACACGGTATCGCATGTGAAGAGAGCACAAGCGAGCACACACTCTTCTACTTCGCCGTCAATGGAGAGCTTGTCGCCCTCTTTGAGCTGAGCGACACCCTCAGAGAGGGAGCTGCCGAAGCGATCGCCGCCATCCAGAAGATGGGCATCCGCGTCGTGATGCTTACCGGAGACCATGAAAAGAGTGCGGCACGCATCGCCTCCGAAGTAGGCATCACCGAAGTACATGCTAGACTGCTACCGCAGGAGAAAGCTGCACTGATCGACCGTTTCCATGACGAAGGGCATATCGTAGTCATGGCAGGCGACGGGATCAACGACACGATCGCCCTCGCCCGCTCCGACATCGCCATCGCCATGGGCAACGGTGCGGATGTCGCCATTTCAGTCAGCGATGTGGTGCTGATGAACGAAGAGCCTGCCAGCATCTACGAAGCTTACCGCATCTCCCGACGCACCTTCCGTGCGGTCAAAGAGAACCTCGGCTTCTCCCTGCTTTACAATCTCATCGCCGTACCGCTTGCCATGAGCGGACACGTCACCCCGCTGGTCGCTGCACTCTCCATGAGTCTCAGCTCCCTTATCGTTGTGGGAAACTCGATGAGGATCAAATTTTTAAAAGGAATACGCCATGTCTGAAAATATCATCATCGCTATGATCGGCATCTCTACGCTTCTGGGTGCGACAGGACTTGCCGCCCTGCTCTGGGGAGTCAAGACCGGGCAGTTCGACGACCAGTCCAAGTTTATCGACGCCGCTCGTTTTGACGGTGAAGAGGAGCTACGTGATGCGGCCATGATGGAAGAGAAGCGAAAAGCCGCCAAAAAGAAAAAAGAGAAAAAGAAAAAGGACTATATGCCGGCGGACTGAATAGTGAAT
>CAYPWA010000230.1:0-2594 GCA_964414325.1 uncultured Sulfurovum sp.
CTTTTAAGCAACGCCTCTTTTTCAGATAATTTGATAGCCCACTCCTCGTACCGCCTTGATCTCTACGCCAAGGGTTTTTTTGAGTTTTGAGATATTGACACGCAGGGCAAGGTCATTGGGTTGGCGCATGAGCAGGAAGAGCTCCTCTTTGGTGACAGGATTGGGGTGGTTTTTGATCAGGGAGATGAGTATCTTGCGCTGTACTTCTCCCATAGATATCGCTTCACCTGCCTTGAAGACAGTCTCGTTCTCGGTATCGATCTCGATCTCCCCCAGCGTCAGCTTTTTTTTCAGTCCGCTGGTCTTTGCCTTGATGCGTATGAGAAGCTCTTCGGGGTCGAAAGGTTTTTTGATGTAGTCGTCCGCTCCGGCAACAAAGCCTTTGGTGACCGAATCGATATCGACCAGTGCGGAGATGATGATCGTTGGAGTGAAGTCCTCCGCATTGCGCAGTTCGCTAAGAAGGTCGATCCCGTTAAGCAGGGGTACATTGATATCAAACAGGTAGAGATCATATCGGTTCTCATAGCTTAGATCGACCGCCTCTTCACCGTTCTTCGCCCAGTCCACCGTATATCCGTTGCGTTCGAGATACTTGATGAGTGTTTTGGAGAGAGAGGGGTCATCCTCCAGCAGCAGCAGTCTACTCAAAGGTCGCTCCTATATTGAAAGAGAGAGTGTGGTCGTAGGCTTCGTCATTGAGCCCGTAAGCGTAGTTGAGTGAAAGATAGAGACGGTCGGTGAGCATATAGAGATTGTACCAAGAGATGCTTCGATAGGCCTCTCCTCCCTGATAGTAGGCGGAAGCGTAGTTGAGCGAAAGTGCACTGTACCATTGCGGAGTAAGGTTGTACCCCGATCCTATGGAGAGTGTATGGAAGTTTTTGTAGTCAACCACCGCAGAGTCGCTGCTGAGTGTGTAGCTGTAGTATCCGAACAGATTGCTGTTGTCCGAGAGAGTGTAGTCAAGATTGAGTGCGGCATACCAGTCGTTGTTGCGATCGTTGGCACTCTCTTTGGTAAATGCGAACTTGGTACCGAGCATCAGTTTCCCGGTCAGTTTTTCTTTGTGAAAGGTATATCCTGCCGTTACAAAAAGATCATCTTCCACATCGACGATCCCTGTAAGGTTGCCGGTATTGTAGTTGGTCGTGGAGAGGGAGATGTCCCAGTTTCCGACACTGTAATCGGCAAAAAGGTTGAAAAGCGTAGTCTCTTCATATATCGTGTCCATATTTCGTGTTGCCCCAGCCTGCAGGAGCAGCTTTCCGTGTAGCCCTTTTTTGTTCATGTCACAACCGTGTGCATCCACCAGTACGTCAAAAGGGGTATTGGGGCAGAGGTCGATCGTATCATCCACACCGTCAAGATCGTTGTCGATATAGCCTGCCGAAGCATTCAGAAGTGCAGTGCCTACCAACAGAAGAGTGAACGAACGGCATGAACCCCTCACGGATGTCCTCCTCCGGGGACTCTATATCTGGGCATAGCAGATCCGTTGCGTTGGTGTGTGGGCATACCGCCCCCAGGTTTCATCTGCATCTGTATATTGCGTTGGTGTTGTGCGCTCATACGTTGTTGTATCTGCTGATGAGAGGAGCTCTGCCCGCTGTGAGACATTCCCTTGTCGTATGTGCCTGAAGCAAAGCTTTTGCGAAGCTCTCGCATCGCTTCGGTTCTGCTCTCTTGGCTGACGGTACGCAGTTTGAGCTTGAGTGCATTCATCGCTTTTCGGCGTTCGTCACCGGAACTCCTCTTTACCTTTTCGATGAGTTCTTTGACAGAGTTGGTTTGCTGTGCACTTTCGGCTTGAAGCGGCGATAACAGTAATGCCAAGATAAAAAATAGTATATAAATGATTTGTCTCATCAGTACTCCTTTGGCATTATACTACAAAGTTTTTGTTAGTTCGATGTTACTTAGTTGGTGTGCTAATAAGTATGATTAGGCTATACTCGTTAAAAAACGGAACAAAATATGATACGTCTCATACTCAACGGCAAAAAAGCGGACAGTCAAGAGATCCGTGATGCGGTACAGGTCCTTCGCCAAGAGGGTGTGCGTGTTGACGTGCGTGTGACGTGGGAGAAGGGGGATGCGGAGCGTTTCGCGATGGAGGCGGCGCTTGAGGGGATTTCGAGACTGGTCGCAGCAGGCGGAGACGGATCCATCAATGAAGTGGTCAACGGTCTGGCGAGACTTTCCAAGACACAGCGTCCCGCACTGGCGATCCTGCCTTTGGGAACGGCGAATGATTTCGCAACCGCCTGCCAGATACCCTTCTCTGTACTGGAGGCACTGCGTCTGGCAGTGGAGGGGGATGTCTCTCCGGTCGATATCGTCAAAGCCAATGATCGCTACTTTATCAATGTCGCCTCCAGCGGATTTGGTGCGCAGATCGTTGCCGATACGCCGCCCTCGCTCAAAAACTTCCTCGGTGGCGGTGCCTATACCCTCTCTGCGGTCATCAAAGCGCTCAACTTTACCGCACACAACGGACGGCTCGTTGCGGATGACCTTGATATCGAAGGCAAAAGTATCGCAGGACTGGTCTGTAACGGACGGCAAGCAGGAGGCGGGCAGATGCTTGCACC
>CAYPWA010000231.1:0-2592 GCA_964414325.1 uncultured Sulfurovum sp.
AAAGACTCACTCGAAAAAGATTTCGGCCAGATCGATTTCATCGTACACTCCATCGCGTTCGCACCCAAAGAGGGGCTCAGCGGTCGCTTTACGGATATCTCCAAAGAGGCGTTCGATGTGGCGATGGATATCTCTGTTTATTCACTCATCGAGATCACCAGAGAGCTCAAACCGATCCTGTCATCCAAAGCTTCCGTACTGACACTCAGCTACTACGGTGGCGAGAAGTATATTCCCAATTACAACCTTATGGGTGTTGCCAAAGCAGCACTGGAGATGACAGTGAAGTATCTGGCGGAAGATCTTGGACGTGACGGTATCCGTGTCAATGCTATCAGTGCGGGTCCTATCAAGACGCTGGCTGCTGCAGGCATCGGGGACTTCTCCTTCATGCTCAAGTGGAACGCGGCACACGCGCCGCTGAAGAAAAATGTCACCATCGAAGAGGTGGGCAACTCCGGGATGTATCTGCTCTCCGATCTCAGCTCCGCAGTCACCGGAGAGATCCACTATGTTGACGGCGGATACAACATTATGGGGATGCCTGCGGTAGAGTTTGATGAGAACGGCAAACCGACTATTGCGTGGAACGGGGAGTCCAAATAGGCATTAGCCTATTTGGAAGTGAAGAGTGAAGAGTGAAGAACGAAGAGTGAAAAGGGATTCTAAAGAGTACCTTGAAAAAAAAGCTTTCTTTGACAAAGTCCTGACGATCTATGGACGTAATCCTGTGCTTGAAGCACTGCAGGATGAAACATTGACGATCCACAAACTGCACCTCTCCCGTTCCAACAAATCCGCTGCCGTACTGGATAGGATGCTCTCTTTGGCAAAGCAGCGTGGTATAGAGGTAAAGTACCATGAAAAATCTGCGCTCTCACGTATCTCCAAAAACGCCAGACAGGATCAGGGTGTCGCACTCGATATCGTGTTGGAGCATTTCGGTACGGAGGGTGATTTCCTGCAGAGACATCGATCCTATCGTATCATTGCGCTTGACGGCATCACCAACCCCCAAAATCTGGGGATGATCATCCGATCCTGTGCCGCAGGCAATATCGATGCAATCATCCTGCCCACCAAAGGTGCCGCAAGGATCGATCCGCTGGTCATCAAGGCAAGTGCCGGTACCCTCTTTAAGATGCCCATCATCAAGACAGAGGATCTGGCAAAGACACTACAGCACTTCAAAGCGCAGGGAGCAGGGCTCTACACCCTCTCTTCACATGCGCCAAAGCACTACAAAGAACAGCCCTATACTGAGAGAACTATCTTCGTTCTGGGTAATGAGAGCGAAGGGGTAAGCCCGAAAATAGCATCCCTGTGTGACCGGAGTATCTCCATCCCGATGAACAGAGAGGTAGAGTCGCTCAATGTTGCGGTGACAGCATCACTGTTGGCATTTTTGTGACCGTTCGTCAGCAGAGTCGTTCGTACTCCGCGCCCAAAGTGTGAAGTCTACTTCTGTAGAGATGGATCTCGGTTCCTATTGTGCCAAGTCTTTTCTCCCTATATGCTTGTAAAAGCTCTTTGAATTTACCGTAGTCATAGATCTGTTTGATACGGCAGAGTGTAATGTGCGGTTTGAAACGGTAAAGGTCGAAGCCTGTGTTCCTGAACTCCCGGGCTTTGTCGTATAGGGCTTTTGAAGCTGCCTGTGCGAAGAATACTCTGGGAGGTCGTCCGAAGTAGCCGAGCCCAGCGAGCGCTACCTGACTCTCCAGCGGCGAGATCGTGTTTATCTTTTCTATAATCGGTTCCGGATCTGTTACTTCTCCGAGAAAGAGCCAGGTCAGATGAAGGTTCTTCTCTTCGATCCATTTCCCTTCGAAGATTCCTTCAAAATCCTCTTTGATCTGTGTATAGTTATTGAGTATGACAGGTGAGGCGATAAAGAGGCGCATGATGATCCTTATGACAATATGACATATTTTTAGAGTGCTTATACACTTTTTTGATACAATCATTATAACAGATTGATCAGGAGAGCGTTTATGTCTACACCCAACACCATCCAGTGTCCCAACTGCGGTACACAGATCGATATCGATGAGATATTTTACCATCAGATAGAAGAGAAGTTCAAGCAGCAGCAGATCGAAGAGAGACAAAAGCTGCAAGCAGAAATGGATGAGGCACGAAAGAAGTACAAGAGCCATCTCGATGCCCTCAAAGCCAAAGAGGAGGCGCTCAGGGAGGAGAAGGAGAAGTTTGACGAGGAACTTCGCCGTGCGACCAGAGAGCAGCTCAAAGTGGAGCGTGCCAAACTGCTCGATGAGATCAAACGTGAGGTGACTCAGGAGCAGAGCGAGGCGATGGCACTGTTGCAAAGAGAGCTTGAAGCCAAGTCCAAAGAGGTTGCCGAGCTCAACAAGGCCAAGATAGAGATAGAGCAACTCAAGCGCGAAAAAGAGGAGCTCTCCCTCAAAGCCAAAGCCGAGGCGGAGCAGATACTCTCCCAGCGGCTTACCGAAGAGAAAGCCAAACTCCAGAAGAGCCTCGACGCGCTTGCCGCACAGAAACGCAAAGAGATCGAAGAGGCGAACACGCTTAAACTCAAAGAGAAGGATGAACAGCTCGAACAGCTCAAGC
>CAYPWA010000232.1:0-2586 GCA_964414325.1 uncultured Sulfurovum sp.
GGTGTGTGGTACGCGGTGATGTACACTACATCAAGATCGGAGACCGCACCAATATTCAGGATCTCAGCATGATCCATGTCACTCACCACAAAAAAGCTGATATGAGCGACGGCAATCCCACCATCATCGGTAACGACGTGACCGTCGGACACCGTGTGATGCTGCACGGCTGCACCATCGAAGATGCCTGTCTCATCGGTATGAGCGCCACCATCCTTGACGGTGCGGTGATCGGCAAAGAATCGATCGTGGGTGCTGGAAGCCTTGTGACCAAGAACAAGAAGTTCCCGCCCCGAAGCCTCATCATGGGCAGCCCTGCAAAGGTAGTCCGTGAACTCACCAATGAAGAGGTAGCGGAGCTGTATGCGTCAGCAAAGAGGTATGTACAATTTAAAAACGAGTATTTATAATGCAACAAACCATCATTAAAAGCCTCAAAGACATCCTCTCCCCCACCGTACTGGGCTTCATCCTCAAAGTAGGGGTGATCTCCGCTCTGATCACCGCAGGACTCATTTGGTTCTTTGGCGGATTGATCAAAGGATTTATCGCAAGCTATCTCTCATGGATACCGTGGGAGTGGGCGCAGACGACCGGTGCATCGGTCGCGGTGATCGCAGCGGGGTATATGCTCTTTGTATTGACCCTCTCGGTCGTTACCTCCATGATGATAGAGCCGCTGCTGATCGACCTAGCCAAAAAACACTACCCAAACCGTCCGGTCATAGGCTCTCCCGCACTCTCCGCTTCGGTACTTCTCAGCCTCAAATCGGGACTGATCTTTCTTCTTGCCTTTTTGATGACCTTTCCGCTGATGTTTGTGCCTCTACTGGGTGCGGTATGGATCCTCTGGCTCTGGTCGATCCCGCTTAAGGCTCCAAGCATCTATGATGTCAAATCTCTCTTTATCCCCAAAGAGGAAAAGGTCAAAGTCCCCAAAGCGACGCTTCTTGCTATGGTCGCCGCTGCGTTCAACTACATCCCTCTGCTCAATGTTTTCGCACCGGTCTTTGCGGAGATCATCTTTATGCACACCATTCTTGGGAAAAAAGAGAGCAGAAAATAGCGTTTTTATATCTATTTCATCGTAGGGTTATCCCTACATACGCTCCTCATCTTTCATCCGCCTTGTCTTCTTGCTCGATTTAGCGAACTGAAGCAGGTCATCTGTCGTTTTGACATAAGGCGGCAGGGTCTCAAAGCTCTTTGCCATCACCTTGGAGGCGCAAAGCGCATCGGAATAGGCACGGTGGTGCATCGTCTCCTCCATACCCAATGATTCGATCAGATACGCCAGTCCGTAGCGCTCGCTCTCGAAGGTTCGCTTGGCAAGGTCGATGGTGCAAAGCACAGGGTTGCCAATGCTTCCCAGCCCGAAGCGCTCGAACGAGGCATCAAGAAAGGTGTGGTCGAAACTGGCATTATGCGCCACAAAAACCGCATCTTCCATAAAGTGGCGAAGCCCGGTCAACGCCTCTCTTCGTGTCGGTGCACCGATCAAGTCTTCGGGCTCTATCCCGGTGATCTTGGTGATATATTCAGGCAGGAACGCACACTCTACGAAGGTCTCGTAACGGTCAACGATCCTCCCCTCCTCGATCATCACCGCACCGATCTCTATGACCTGTGAGGTACCGGGCTTGCTGCCATTTGTCTCGATATCCACCACACAGTAACGCTGCTGCCGATAGGGGGTAAAGAAGGTCTTGAGCCGATAGACATCCTCATCGACCTGTTCGATCGGATACCCCGATGCTTGCAAGAGAAGGAAGATCGTATCACTTTCCTCAAACAAGGTAGCGTGCTTGGTTGCAATATGAGAGAACTGCTCCTCGTTCAGCATGCCCTCATGCTTGCGAAAAGCACGGGTAAGTTCCTCAAAGACTTTTCGCATAGGCGATGAACGCTTCGACTTTCTTGGGGTCTTTTTTGCCTTTGATCGACTCGACACCAGAACTGACATCCACGCCGTAAAAGCCGTACGGTTTCACCTCTTGGATATTTTCGGGGGTCAATCCTCCGGCAAGGATGATCTTCGAACAGTCCACTCCCTCGAACCACTCAAGATTCAGACGCTTTCCGCTCCCGCCATAGCTTTCGCAATAGGCATCCACCAACCGATAACGGTCAGCAAAACGGTGCACATCCTCAGGGGATTTGGCGCGCACCACCGGTAAAGTCTTATGATCGATCGCATCAAGCGACTCCTCATCTACATCGAAATGAATCTGCGCCAGAGAGATATCGGTGTAGCGACAGACCGTATCGATCGTCTCCACCCCTTCATCGACGAACAGCCCTACTCTCTCAACGAACGGAGGCAGCTGATCGATGATATGTTTGGCATTCTTGGGTGTGATATAGCGGGGGGATCGGTTGTAAAAGACAAATCCCAATGCATCCGTACCACACTCAACCGCATGGAGTGCATCTCTGAGATTGGTAATGCCGCAAATCTTTACACGCATGGATAGCTCCATGCTCTAGTGAATAGTTTCGGTAGGCATTGCTTTGCAATACTATTTTTTTGCAGATGCATCCGTTGCTCATTACCCATTACTCGTTCCTCATTTCAGTGCTGCGATC
>CAYPWA010000233.1:0-2576 GCA_964414325.1 uncultured Sulfurovum sp.
GGTATCAGATACTCGTGACCCATCTGGATGAGGAGGCAGTCTCCTTCCGAGAGGTAGACTATACACAACCGACGGTGATCGTTATGGGTAACGAAAAGGACGGTGTCAGCAAAGAGGTGCTTGCACAGGCGGATCATACGATCATCATCCCGATGATGGGGATGGTGCAGAGCCTCAATGTCTCTGTCGCTTCGGCACTGATCCTTTTCGAGGCGCAGCGTCAGAGAGAAACAGCAGGCATGTATAAGAGAGCACGTTTAAGCGAAACAGAGCGTAACAGATATAAAGCGGAGTGGATACGCAGAGATATGATTGTGCGTCGAAGCAAAGGGTGGATTATGGCATAGGGATGTGTCCCTATGCTTAGTAGGAGTGAGGATTACTTCTCTTTCCCGTTCCCGTAGTGTTCAAACAGATAGTCTTCAATGATCTTGGCATCCTGTTTGGAGATAGGTGCCTTGAAGTGAACGATCATCTTCTCTACCTTTCCTTTCCAGAATGCGCGTGACTGACGTCCCTGGTTGATGATGTAGCCGAATGAGTGGCACATCAGACACATACTCTGGACAGTTTCAAATCCTTTTCCCATCTTTACCGGAAAGGCGACATAGGGAACCTCGATCTTCTCTTTGATCTGTGCCATCATTGGAGAGATGGCGATCAGTACGATTAATACTAGTTTCTTCATTGTTGTTGATCCTTTATACGACTTCTACGGTGACGACATCGATACCATTATATTTGTATCCGCCGTGATTCCATTTGATATCTTTGGCAAGTGGTTGAACCTCACCCAGTTTGTTGGTTGCTCTTGCCATAATCTGCAGTTTTCCAAGCTTATCGGGTCTGAAGCCGTATCGGAAAGTTCTGTAGGCATATCTTCCGAGTTTTCCGCTGTCAAGGAGCGCCTCATCCCAGGTCTTTCCGCCGTCAAGAGATATTTCGACTTTCTTGATTCCCGCGCCACCGTCAAAGGCGACACCACGGATAACTGCTTGTGATTTGAGAGTAAGTTTTCCTCCGTCAGCAGGATATCCGATGAGAGACTTGACATTCATACGGTAGATCGGCTTGGTTTTTGGGAACTTCTTCTCCGGTGTTTCACACTCGCACTCATTGTCCGGTATGACATAGGCATGATCCATAAAGAAGAGCTTCTCATACTTGTCAGAGACGGTGATACGGTCGATCATCTTGATCCAACTGTCGGAGTAGACACCGGGGATGATCAGTCTGACAGGGAAGCCGTTGAGATAAGGCAGATCTTCACCGTTCATTTGGTAGGCGATGATTACATGGTCGTCAAGCTCATCGAGGTGCAGCTCACGGATAAAGTCGGGTGTTTCATAGTATGCCGCTTTTTCGCTACCGCGTACGGCAAGCCACTCAGCACCTTTTTTGAGACCGGCACGATCAAGGATGTCTCTCAGCCTGACCCCTTTCCACAGTGCACATCCCATCGCACCGCTTCCCCACTGGATACCGCCTGCTGTCGGGCTAAACGCTGAACGGCTGTTACCGCCACACTGGAGGACAGCTGCCACTTCTACCTGCTCATAATCCTCTTTGAGCTCTTTCAGGGAGATCTTAAGCTCTTTATCGACCATACCGTTGACACTGATCGTAAATTTGTCCGTGTCGATATAGGTTGGTATATCCGGCATATGCCAGCGTACAAAGAACTGATCATTTGGTGTCAGCGCACAGGTAAAAACCTCTCTTGGGGTCTCAAGCAGCGGTGGTCTGTCCGAATAGGTAATGAGTGGACGCTTTTCTGGGAAAGCGACATTGCTTACTTTTCTGTTGTCTATAGGCTGATGTGTTACACCAGCCTCTGCAGCAGTGGTACCGAGTGCCGCAGCACCGGCAGTCACAGCGGCTTTTTTGAAAAATTCTCTTCTTTCCATAAAAATACCTTTTTAACGGGAGATTATAATCATATACTATAGTGATTATAGATAAAGCTGATTATGCGGTTTCATCGCTTAATAGAGCCTGAAAACAGAGAGTAATTATGAGAAAATAGAGAGATAATATCCTCAATGAATTGATAAGTGATATTGAATGCTTTTTTATATCAGTTAAGTTTATCTGATCCAAATAGATTTTTTATCGTTTCTGAACAACGATCGCCTCTTTGCGCATCCGATAGATCTCATAGGGTTCGTTCCAGAACTCTTCGTAGGCAAGCAGATTAAAGCCTTCATCAAAAAATGCTTTAAGCTCTTCTGGCGCAAGAAGAAAGTCCGGATGACTGTTTTTCTTCTCATTCTCCGGATGCACCATATAGGTCTCAATGAGAAAGAGTGCGCCACTTTTCATACTTTCGGCACAGCGTACGATCAGATTGCGGTCAAGAAAGTTGGTCATCACAAACAGGTCATATCTCTCTTTTTTGGGTGTAAAGCTCTCCAAGTCCTCTTCAATACATCTTATTGGCAGACCTTGCGTCTCTTGCGCAAGCTTTTCAAGTACTACAGTAGAGATATCGATAGCATCGACTTCAAAGCCCTCTTGTGCCAGATAGCGTGCATTGCGTCCTGTACCGCAGGCAAGGTCGATGGCGGTACGACCCA
>CAYPWA010000234.1:0-2570 GCA_964414325.1 uncultured Sulfurovum sp.
ACCACATCATCGATCGTTCGACCGTTGAGTATGGCGTGTTCACTGATGATCAGCCTGTGGCGGAACACCTCATGTACCATCGCCAGAACATCTTGAAGTTCGACCTCCTGCTTGCCTTTCATCCAGGCATGTGCCTGTGCACACTTCTGCAAAGAGATCGAGCCTCTGGGGCTGATCCCCACATCGACCATCACTCCAAGCTGTTTGCTGTAGCGCAGCGGATAACGGGTGGCAAAGACCAGTTCGACGATATAGCGCCCTATCTCTTCACTGACCGTAATGTTCGCCACCTCTTTCTGTGCCGCAAAGATCAGCTCTTGGGGCAGCTTGCTCTGGGTATGATGCGGTGCGACATACTCCTCTTTGAGCATCTTGAGCATCTGATACTCTGCATCCATCGAGACATAGTCGATCTTCACATGCATCAAGAAGCGGTCTTTCTGTGCTTCTGAGAGCGGATAGGTCCCCTCCTGTTCTATGGGGTTCTGTGTCGCCATCACGATAAAGAGCTTGGGCAATGCGATCGTCTGTCCCGCTACGGTCACCTGCCTCTCCTCCATCGCCTCAAGCATCGCAGACTGCACCTTTGCAGGGGCTCGGTTGATCTCATCGGCTAAAATAATATTTCCAAATATAGGACCCTTATGGAAACGGAATGCCTTGGTGCCGTTCTCTTCGTAGAGCCGTTCTTCTCCCAGTACATCCGAAGGAGAGAGATCCGGGGTAAACTGGATACGAGAATAGAGTGCATCGATGTTATCTGCAATCGCTTTGACCGTACGGGTCTTGGCAAGTCCCGGAAGCCCCTCTACCAGTACATGTCCGTCTGCGAGCAGTCCTACAAGAAATCGATCGACGACATGCTCCTGCCCCAGCACCGTCTCATTCACTCTTTTGCGCAAAAGCTCAATTCCCTCTCTTGCTGTCATCTCATTCCTTTTTATCGTTGATTAGTTTATTGTAACATATCCGTACTATTGGATAGGTGCGGTCAAACGCGCCAACCTTGTGGCAAATCGAAACCATACCGATCGTCCTTCTATATCGGAGGCTTGCATCTCATAAGATCGTTCAAAATCCTCCAGGAACATCTTCTCTATCTGCTGTGCGAACGCCATATCGGTCATGACCGCTGTGATCTCGAAATTGAGCCTGAAGGAGCGGTTGTCAAAGTTCGCCGTACCTACCGTGGCGGTCTCATTGTCCACCAGCATCACTTTTTCGTGCAAGAACCCCTCTTTGTAACGGAAAAAGCGTACACCAAGCCCCATCAACTCTTCAAAATAGCTGTAAGCGGCGAGATAAACCAGCAGATGATCCGCTTTATGGGGGATCAGGATACGCACATCCACACCACGCAATCTGGCAAGCTGCAGTGCGGAGATGATCACATCATCGGGCACGAAATAGGGAGAAGCGATCCAGATGCGTTCCTGTGCCGAGTTGATCGCATGATGAAACATCAGTGCCGCTGTCTCCAGCTCGTCCGCAGGTCCGGTGGGGACGACAAGTACCGCTTTGTCCTCAGGGTGGATCGTCGGCTGCCAGGAGAGCGTCTCGATCCCCCTATCCTTTGCCCAGTACCAATCCTCAACAAAAGAGAGCTGTGCGACCATCACCGCAGGACCTTCGATCTTGACATGGGTATCACGCCAGTGTCCAAACGCCTTGGTATAACCCATATACTCATCTCCGACATTATGCCCGCCTATCCAAGTCTCCCGACCGTCAACGACAACGATCTTGCGGTGGTTTCGGAAGTTAATCTGGAAACGGTTCATAATCCCTTTACGTGTATGAAACGGTGCAACCTGTACCCCCGCTTCTTCAAGTGTACGCAGATAGGCTGTACTGAGCGAATAGCTGCCTATCTCGTCATACAGGAAGAACACCTCCACCCCTTCACGGGCTTTTTTGACAAGCAGATCCCGTATCTTACGCCCTATCGTATCGTCCGTAACGATATAGAACTGAAAGAGGATGTAGTGCTGCGCGCGCTCAAGCCCTTCGATGATACTCGCAAAAGTCTCTTCCCCATTGACAAGAAGCGTGACGCTGTTGCCTCTGAGTGCAGGCAGCAGTGCCAGCTTTTGGGCTGCAGACTCTGCTGCATTGATGTTGGAGAGTGCGATATGGTGCTGCTTCAATCCTTCGATAAAGCCTGAGAGTTCCGCCTGTATCCTCTCATCTTTGATATGCTTGGCTTTGGTGTAGCCGTAGAATTTGTTGCGTCCGAGTATCCAGTAGACAGGCAAGGAGATATAGGGGAAGGTAATGAGAAAGATCACCCACGCGATCGCTCCCTGTGAGGTACGGGACTCCATCACCGCCTTGTAGGCGGAGAGAATCCCCAGCAGATGCAGTGTCGCCAGTGTCAGTACGATGATCCATACGGGCATATTCACTCCTTATTTTCCAAACAGATAGATCAGAGAAGGGAAGAGGACGATAATCCCCAACGCAACCAGTTGCAGCAGAATAAAGGGGATCACCCCTTTGTAGATCGCCACAGTACTTACCTTGTCCCCTGCTGCACCCTTGAGATAGAAGAGTGCAAACCCAAAAGGCGG
>CAYPWA010000235.1:0-2568 GCA_964414325.1 uncultured Sulfurovum sp.
GACCGTTTCTCTCCTGCTTGCGTCAATGGGCTGTATCGTTGCTAAGCACGGTAACCGTTCGATCACCTCCAACTCCGGATCTGCCGATGTGCTCGAAGCATTGGGGATCAATCTGAACCTCTCTGTGGATGCTCAGGTGAAGATGCTAGAAGAGACGGGCTTTTGTTTTATTTTCGCGATGAACCATCATCCGGCGATGAAGCACATCATGCCCATCAGAAAGTCGATCGACCACCGTACTATCTTCAATATACTAGGACCATTGACCAATCCTGCAGGTGCACGCAAGTATCTGCTGGGAGTCTTCGATCCGTCGTTCATCAAACGCATGGCGGAGGCGCTAGTGGCACTTGATGCTAAGCGTGCTTTTGTGGTGAGTTCCCGTGACGGGATGGATGAGATCTCCCTCTCGTCCAACAGTGCTTTTGCCTATGTGGAGGGCGGACGCATCTTCGAAGGGGAGATCGATCCGGAGACCTTCGGCTTCAAAAAAGTGCCTAAAGAGGCGATACTTGGTGGAGATGCAGCGCATAATGCGCAAATTACTAGAGATATCCTCTCGGGTAAGGAGCAGGGACCCAAACGGGATATTGTGCTGCTCAATGCCGCCTATGCGCTCTTTGCCGATGGTGGGGTACGGGATATACAAGAGGCGATCGAACGCGCCCGAACAGTGATCGAGAACGGTCAGGCTTCCGAGCATCTCAAAAAGATGGCGGATCTGTCACAGAAGTTGGCATAAAGGATCAAAAACCGTATGAAAGAGATCGTCGCATCACTGGATGAACTTGAGAGGATCGCAGCCTATCTGGAAGAGGTGCTACCCTCCAACGCCATCATTTTTCTACGGGGTGATCTGGCGGCTGGCAAGACGACACTGACACAAGCGATCGCCCGTTACAGAAATATCGAAGAGGAGGTGACCTCTCCGACCTTCTCACTGCAGCAGTGCTATCTCTCTGGTGAAGGCAGGGATCTTTACCATTATGACCTTTACCGCCTGGAACATGATGAATTTATGGCGATGGGGCTTTTCGAGGAGTTTGAGAAGCCGGGCTGGCATCTGGTAGAGTGGGGTAGTGATATGCTTAAAGCCTTTTTAGAAGGGGTAGGCTATAATGTCTCCATGATTGAGATAACGCCCCATGAAGGGCAGAGAAAATACAGGATAGAGACCTAATGCATACACTTGAAGCCAAACACCTCTCCAAGACTATCAAAAAGACCAAGATCGTACACGATATCTCTCTCATGGTCAAAAGTCGTGAGATCGTCGGACTTCTTGGTCCCAACGGGGCGGGAAAGACCACTTCATTCTATATGGTCTGCGGATTGACAGGAGCGAGTGGAGGCGAGGTCTATCTTGATGGAGAGGATGTTACCACGCTGCCCTTGAGCAAGCGAGCCAGAATGGGGATAGGCTATCTGCCTCAGGAGTCGAGCATCTTCAAGGATCTGACAGTAGAGGAAAATCTTCTCATCGCCGCAGAGGCGCTTAATCTTCCCAAAGAGACCGTTACCCCGCGTATCGAGAAACTGCTGGAGATCTTCAATATCGAGCCGATCAGAAACCGTATCGGTATTCGTCTCAGTGGCGGGGAGAGACGACGTGTGGAGATTGCGCGTGCACTGGTAGGTGAGCCGAAGTTTTTGTTGCTCGATGAGCCCTTCGCCGGAGTGGATCCTATCGCCGTACTCGATATTCAGAATATCATCCGTCAGTTGGTGGAGTTGGATATGGGTATTCTCATTACCGACCACAATGTACGAGAGACACTGGGAATCTGTGACCGTGCCTATGTGATGAGAAGCGGTGAAATGCTTGCCAGCGGTACCAGTGAAGAGATCGCCAATGACGAAAATGTCCGAAAACACTACCTCGGAGAGCACTTCAGTTTCTGAAAATTTGTAATTCGATAAGGAGTATCATGCTCACCGAAGCCACCGTACGGGCAATGCTCGAAGCGGAAGTCCTTTTTCGTGCGACGATAGAAGAGCTTAGCTACGCACGACCCGATCCTCTGTTGGTGGCTTCACGGTATAGGGATGAATATATTGCACTCGTCTGTGCCCTTTTTGGGTACGGCAATGCAGGGCAGATCGTCAAGTTTCTGGAGAGTCTGGACTTTGCATTGTTAGATGAGAAGGAAGAGACGGTGCACAAGGCGCTGCAAAGCCACTATTACCGTTTTCAAAAACCAGACGATGTTGCGGCACTCTTTATCGCATTGGGGCGATTGAAAAGAAGAGGAACGATCGAAGCGATATTTTATGAAGGGTATCGCAAGGAGAGAAACATCCTTGAGGGGCTGTGGCACTTTATCGGCGTACTTCGAGAGGTCTACCCCTATCGCGCCTACGGGTATGATTTTCTCACCGGCAAAGTCCCCAAACGGATCGCATTGGCGGGAACCTACAAGCGTTATATGATGTACCTGCGTTGGATGGTGCGCCGTGACGGGCTCGATCTAGGGCTCTGGTCGAGTATCGATGCGGGGGATCTGCTGATGCCACTGGATACGCATACGTTCACGATGGCAAGAAAGCTGGGGCTGTTGGCGCGCAAAA
>CAYPWA010000236.1:0-2561 GCA_964414325.1 uncultured Sulfurovum sp.
TTGCGTGTGCAACAGTCTCTTTGAAGTCACCTTTGAAGCTGTACTTCTCTTCCATCACCTGGATCTGCTCATCTGTCATATTCGCCACATCCGAGAATGTGTAGAAACCTTCACTGTTGAGTTTCTCCGCATAGACCTTGCCTACACCCTTGAGTTTTGTCAGGTCATCACCCTTTTTCTCTTCTGCTGCAGGCGCAGGTGCTTCTGATTTCTCTTCCGCCTCAGGTGCTACTGCCGCCTCTTCTTTTGCTTCAGCTACCATCTCTTCTACTTCGGCAGAGCTTGGTGCTTCCTCTACCTCTTCACCGTTAGCCTCAGCGTATGCCGCTTTACCCTCGATGATGGCATCGGCGATCTCTTTACAGAAGAGGTTGATCGAACGGATCGCATCGTCGTTTCCGGGGATGGGATAATCGATTACGTCAGGGTCACAGTTGGTATCTAGCGGTGCAACCACTTTGATACCGAGTCTTCTTGCCTCTTTGACCGCGATGTGCTCTTTGACCGCATCGATGACGAACATCATATCCGGCATTTTTTTCATGTGTCTGAAACCTTCGAGGTAAGAGTTGAGCTTCTCTTTCTTTCTCAGAAGCATCAATGCCTCTTTCTTCGTCAGCATCTCAAGCTGTCCGTTCTCTTCCATCTGCTCGATGATCTCGAGTTTTCTGATGGATTTTTTCATGGTCGGGTAGTTGGTGAGCATACCGCCAAGCCATCTTGTCGCCACATACGGCATACCCGCTCTCTCTGCATGCTCTTTAACCGCTTGACGCGCCTGCTTCTTCGTACCGACGAAGAGTACTGTCTGTCCTTCTGCTGCTGCGTCACGCACGACATTGTATGTATATTTGAAGTATCTGAGTGTTTTTTGAAGATCGATGATGTAGATGTTTTTTCTTGCGCCGAAGATGAACTTCTTCATTTTCGGGTTCCATCTTCTTGTCTGGTGTCCGAAGTGTACGCCGCACTCCAGTAGGTCTTTCATTGTTACCATAATTTTCTCCTTGGTATAGTCATTTTAATTAGAAGCTTCACTGCTTCACAGTAGGTTTGTGCCGCTGTAGTCCTCAACGCCGAAGCGCAACCGTTCAAGGAATAACTACATGTGTATTTTCCAAATTCAAGCCGTCAACAACAGCCCTGTTAGAGAATAAGGAGCAGGATTATACCGAAATGTTTTTTAAATACCCATAAAATCCATGCCGTCCAAGACGGATAGCGATTATCATAAAGAGATAATAGTGTATACTTGTATAAAAAATGATGACGAACAATATGCTAAAAAAACTCTATGTTATTTTCTTTATCCTGACAGCTAGTCTCATGTCCGCACCGCTGCAATACCTTGCCGAAAGCACCGGTCCGGATCTTTCCGGAAGTGCACAGGGATTTGAGACGGTCAACAACAACTATTCACAGGATTACCAGCGCTCAGGTCAGCAGCTCGATGACTCTCTGGACGAGCATGTTCCTATCGGTTTCGCTTTTCCTTTCAACGGAAGTACCTATACCCAAATCATTATCTCATCAAATGGTGTACTCTATTTCCGTTCTTCCGGTGCATTCAATAACAATACGGAGCGTTCTGTCGCTGCACACTTCACCAATGTTCACCTTAATACGAGCAGTGGTTCAAACTATGCAATGGACAATGCCTTGTTCCCCTATTGGGACGACCTCAATCCCAATCAAGGCGGTAGTATCAAGTATGGAACCATAGGCTCTGGTGCGGGTCAGCACTTTGTCGTCTCATGGGAGAATGTACCCCATTACAATAACTCGGGTGCGTTTAGGTTTCAAGTCGCACTCTACAAGGACGGTACCATTATCTTTCGATACGATAGGAACAGCGATGCGGACGGCACCTCGTACGGTGGCGCGACCATCGGTGTTAAAGAGGACAGCAGCCATTATCATGAATACTCCTACAATGCTTCTATCGATCAGAACAAAGATCTCGTCTATCGTCCCTACAGGCACCTGACACCCGTCACCCCCTCGTGTAGTTCACCTGTCAGCAAGATCATGATGCGTACCTATCATAACAATTCGCAGCACCCAAGAGATCCATACTTCTTTGACACCCTCAGACAAAGCAACACATCCCTTTTTGGCGGCGGTTATCAAAACAGGATCAACGGAAGCGGGAATCCATACGGAAGCAATAACTATTACTGGAGTGATTTTGAAGGATACCTCTATATGCCCGATACCGGCGTCTATCAGATAGGTGTAGACGGGGATGATGCCGTCGAAGTCTATCTTGACGGGAAGCTCATCACAGGATGGTACGGAGGGCATGGCAGAGCCAATAGTGCGCAATACCTTATCAATGTCGATGTACAGGCAGGGTGGCATACGATCAAGTTTTATCAGGAAGAACGTACAGGTGGGGACAACTACTATCTCTACTGGAAACGGCCCGGAGGTAGTGTACAGAAGGTGCCTTCATCGAGGTTCTTTCACTGTCCCGTTACGATCCACAAAAGCTCTTGTGTCATTAGCGACCCCGTTAACAACACAACCAACCCCAAGCGTATCCCCGGTGCAACGATACG
>CAYPWA010000237.1:0-2540 GCA_964414325.1 uncultured Sulfurovum sp.
CAAAGGGCAGATCGATATCATCATGGATCACAATGATATCTTCAATATCGACTTTGAAAAATTGCTTGACAGGCAGTACACTTTTCCCCGAAAGGTTCATATAGGTGGTTGGTTTGAGAAAAAGGGTGGAAGTCGTACGGTAGAGGTCACCGTAAAATGCGTTTTTGGAGATATCTCTGGCTCCAAGCTCCTCGACCAGTGCGTCGATGACCTTGAAGCCGATATTGTGTCGTGTCTCTTCGTATTGTGATCCGGGATTGCCTAGACCTACGAAGAGTGTCACGACGATACTTTCATTACTTGGCTTTGATTACACCACACACCGCAACATCAGGTCTATCCATCATACGGCACCCTTCGGGTACTTCGATATCTCTGATGAGGATAGAGTCGTCTCTGTTGAGAGATGTGACATCAAGATCGAACTTCGCAGGCATATTCTCGATCGCACCTCTTACCTTGAGACGTCTTTTGGACATAACCAATACCCCTTTGTTCTTCAGACCGATTGGTGTACCGTGTGTAATCACAGGTACAAGATAGTCAGTGACTTGACCAGGAACGGTGATTCTGAGATCTACGTGAACAACCTCTCCGTGAACAGGATGGAGTTGATACTCCTGGATCACAACATTGAGTTCCTTATCTCCCAGTTTAACGGGGAATGCCAGGTTCTCTTTGGCTCTTACTGCTCTGATAAACTCACCGCGTTTGAACGCAGCTTGAATATTCTCTACACCTTTGGCATAAAGGTTTGCAGTTAGATAACCATCTCTTCTAAGCTTCTTTGCAGTCGTCTTTCCGATACTCTCTCTAACGATACCTTCTATCATTTTGTGTCCTTGAATTAAAATAGGAACGGATTATATCGAAATAATTTTAAGGATAAATTAATCCTGAACTTCACGCGCGGGTCGCTTCGCTCCACCGCTTCGGTTCCGTCGGTACAAACGTGAAGTAGTTCACGTTTGCTTAACCCTCTTGCCTTCACGGGTCGCTTTGCTCCACCGCTTCGGTTCCGTCGGTACGGACAACACGCAGGTGTTGTCCGCTTAACCCTCCTCATCCTCTTTAAAGTCAAAGAAATCCAACTCCTCTTTGCCTGCATTCTCATTGACGATAGCACCTTTTCCCACACCTTGCATCTTGAGCTTCATATCCGCAGGGTTGGTGGCATAGTCAAGTGCCGTTTTCTCATCGATCGTACCGTCTTTGAGAAGATCGAGCAGTGCCTGATCGAAGGTCTGCGTGCCATAGATCTCTTTTCCTTCAAAGAGTGCATCGAGGATCTCGGCATCACGATTTTCCGCAATCAACTGCTCGATACGTGCTGTCTTTTTAAGAATCTCGATCGCTGCGGCTCGTCCACCCTTTTTAGTCGGGATCAAGCGTTGAGAAAGTACCCCCTCAAGAACCGATGCCAAAGACATACGGATACGGTTCTGTTCATCATTGGGGAACATCCCCACGATACGGTCGATGGTCTCTTTGGCATCGAGTGTATGCAGTGTCGAGAAGACAAGGTGTCCGGTATTGGCAGCATGCATCGCAATATCGATCGTCTCAAGGTCACGCATCTCCCCCACCAAAATGATATCCGGATCCTCACGCAGTGCCGCTCTAAGCGCATCGGCAAAAGAGTGCGCATCCTGTCCGATACTTCTCTGATTCACCAGACACCCTTTGTCTTTGTGAACGAATTCGATAGGATCCTCTACTGTAATAATGTGTTTTTTCTGCTCACGGTTAATCTTGTCCAGAATTGCTGCAAGCGTTGTCGATTTACCCGAACCCGTCACTCCGGTTACCAGTACCAGTCCGCGCTGTATATTGGCAAACTCATTGACCACGGTCGGCAGTTTGAGCTGTTCGATACTGAGTATCTCTACCGGGATCACACGAAAGACCGCACTCAACCCGTCCATCTGATAAAAGAAGTTGACCCTAAACCTAAGATCTTTTCCGATTGCATAGGAGAAGTCAAGATTTCGCTCTTTTTTCAGCTTCTCGTACTGATCATATGTCGTGATCTCTTTGGCAAGCTCCTCCATCTGCTGTGCGGTCAGTTCATCTTTCCCCAGCAGTTTCAAGACACCATGGATACGTACCCTGACATGGGAACCGGATTTGAGGTGAAGGTCACTCCCCTCATTACTGACCATCGTTCTTAGATAGAGCTTGAGCTTCTCTTCCATCACACTTCTCCCTCTTTGTTTTTTACTTCAGATCTTCGAGCATCGCTTCAAATGCTTTCTCAAATGCTTCCAGTCCCTCTTTCAGAAGTGTAGCATAAACCGCTTCCATATCAAAACCGTTGTCGGAGAGTTTGGTAAAGTATCCGTTGATCACCGCATCCTCCAGAGGCAGCTTCGGAGGTATCGGCTTGACCGAGAGCCATGATTCGATGGTTGAGAGTGGTGCGGTATTGACACTGTGGGATGCCAGCAGTTCTCTCATATAGTAGTAGGGCGGCAGATCGTCACCTTTGACCCCGGTACTGGCAAAGAGTGTACGGATACGTGCATTGCCGCTCTTTTCGA
>CAYPWA010000238.1:0-2532 GCA_964414325.1 uncultured Sulfurovum sp.
AGCCGCGTCGAAGCTCCATGCCTCCCTCTTTTTTCTCCACGAAAATAGATCGTACGCCCAAAGAGCGTGCAAGTTCATAACCCGCCAGCACACCGCCAAGTGCCGGAGCACAGACCGTATCCACTTCTATGCCGGCATCGCGTATCATTTTGGCAAGTGCATCGGTAAGCTCGGATGCCTTTTGAGGGTACTCGAGAACCTTGGCGCTCTGCAGATATCGGCTTGAGTGATTACCGCTGGCAAGGAGAAAGTGTCCTTCCAGTAATGCGTTGGCATCTTTATAGACCTGTTCGACGTTCATATCAGACCTTTAGGATATCCGCTTCTTTGGACTTGAAGAGCTCATCGACCTTAGCGATATGATCATCTGTGATCTTCTGGATCTCATCTTGTGCTCTTTTGGACTCATCTTCACTGATCTCTTTCTCTTTTTCAAGCTTTTTGATCTTGTTGTTAGCATCTTTTCGGACATTTCGGATCGCCACTCTTGCATCTTCAGCCATCGCTTTTGCCTGCTTGACGATCTCTTGTCTCTGTTCACTTGTCATCGGTGGGAAGAAGAGCTTGATAAAGTCTCCGTCATTGTTCGGGTTAACACCGATGTTCGCCTCCTGGATCGCCTTCTCGATATCGCCGAGAAGCTGTTTCTCCCATGGAGTGATACTGATCGTGGTGGCATCCATGGCAATGACGCTTCCCACCTGGTTAAGCGGTGTGGGTGTGCCGTAGTAGTCCACCTTGATATTGTCTACAATACTGGTGGTGACCTTGCCGGTTCGAAGCGAAGCAAAATTGCGTTTAAGTGCCTCTATGCTTTTATCCATATGCTCTTTTGTATGTTCAAAGATCTCTTCTACCATGATTCTCTCCTGGAGTGTTATTTGAGTGAATTTTACCCTTTTTTACCTTTTGAGCATCACAGTACATGTAAAATAAGGGGATGTTGATGAAAGAAAAGTGTAGGGAGAACCCCTACTGTTTGTATTAGTTTGAAGAAGGAGCTGCAGGTGCTTTCGGTGTGTTTGTCGCAGGCTTGAGTGGTGCTGCGGGTACAACTTTATTGTTCTTTGGTACGATCTTGTCAGCCACAGAGCTTTGTGCTTCTTTGGTATAGAGATATCCTAGTGCAAGTGTATTGACAATAAAGAGCAGTGCCAGTGTGAATGTGAGCTTCGCCAGAAACCCCATAGGACCTTTCGCCCCAAAGACGGACTCATTGCTTCCGCTGTAGGCACCCAGTCCGATACTGGAACTCTTTTGCAGTAGTACGGCGATAGTGATGGCAATAGCCAATACGATTTGTACGATCAGTAGTGTAGATGTCATGGATTCCTCTTGGCTGCCCATACTGTAGGCAATAATTTGGGCGATTATACCTAAAGATTATTGAAAGAGTGATAAATCCCCCGAAGGGGATGTCTGTGAGACATTAGTCATCGCTTCCGAAGATCCCCAGCAGTTGCAGGAGAGCAGTGAACATATTGAGAAAGTCAATATAGAGAGAAACGGCAGCATCGACCGGAGAATCATACGCTCCATTGGCAATATTCTGCGTATCGTAGATCGTAAAGAAGCTGAAGAGTATCAATACTCCTGCAGTGATAACGATATGCATCATCGGACTTTGGAGCAGGAAATAGTTGACCAGTGAAGCGATGATCACTACGATCAGCGTAATAAAAAGCGGTTTCCCCCAGTTGGCATAGTCACTTTTGGAATTGATCGCAAAAAGACTTAGTGCCCCGAAGAGCACGGATGTCATCAGAAAAGCATTGCCTATCACTGCACCGTTCCCCATACCGATCAGTGATGCCAGCAGCGGTACAAGTGAGACACCGGTCAGGAAGGTAAAGATAAAGAGCATCGCCAGATTCAGTCCCGGTTTTCCTCTGGTCATGCCCAATCCAAAGAAAAGTACAAGCAGTTCGGCACCAAAAATGAACCATTTGTACTGCATCACCTGCATCGCATAGGGCATCGTCACATAAGCCCCTGCCGCTGCTGCGATCATGCTTGCTGCAAGCAGCTGATAGGTTTTTTTCATGAAGTCGACCGAAGCGACCTCCTGAGCATATCCTGCCTCCTGGGCAGCTGTATAGTCTCTGTCATATAAAGCCATTGATAATCCTTTTCATTATTTGGTTTCTGTATCGGAAGTATATTCGAGTGAGATTAATCCAAGGTTAACCCGCCGGAAAATTACAGAGAGGCCTCTTTTGCACGCTTGGCTTGTAGAGCCAGGTACTCTTCTCTCGCCTTTTGTGCATTATCGATATTCTCTTCGATAGTTGTTTTTGCCTGAACTTCTTTGTCAGATTGGGGAGTGGGCTTGTCAGTGCAGCCATAAAGAAATAGTAAAATGATCGGTAAAATGTATCTCATCAAGACTCCTGTCGATATGTATGCGAGAGTATTGTAGAACAAACTCTCTTACAAATGCCAAAAACAGATCAAGTTTTATATTATAATGTAAGTCATGTATGGGAAAGAAAAAAAACCTCAAAAAAATGGATAAATTCGCAAAAACCCCTT
>CAYPWA010000239.1:0-2530 GCA_964414325.1 uncultured Sulfurovum sp.
AGCAGCGCGCCCATTGTCCCCGCGACGATCACATCCGCACCGCCCATCGCCTGACGACCGGCAAGCAGGGAGGAGAGCAAACCGATCAGATAGAGTCCGCCTGCCGCGATCGCGGCATACATCGCGGCATGAAGAAAGTCCGGTTGGATGAGGGCAAATGCCAGTGCGGCAAAGTTGACATTGTCAGGTACTGCCATATATTTGAAGTCGATCATCACCAGCGCAAAGAGTGCAGCAAAACTGAAAGCGACAAAGGGCAGGTACCAGACCATACCAAGTTTAAAATAGAGTGCCAGAAAGATCAGTCCGGTCAACAGTTCGACTATGGGGTACTGTTTGGCAATAGGCTCACTGCAGAAGGCACATTTGCCTCTAAGGAAAAGCCAAGAGAAGATAGGAATGTTGTGGTACCACTTCAGCGGGGTGTTGCAGCTTTGGCAGTGGGAGGCGGGGAAAGAGATGCTCTCCCCTTTGGGGATACGGTAGATGACCACATTGAGAAACGAGCCGATCATCGTACCGAAGATAAAAACCAAAAGTGCCGTAAGTATCGTGATTGTCATGCCAATCCTCCAAATCGTCGTGTGCGCTGTTCAAAATCGGTAATGATCTCGTCAAGTTCCTGTGTCGTAAAATCCGGCCAGAGTGTCTGTGTGAAGTAGAGCTCGGCATAGCTGATCTGCCAGAGAAGATAGTTGGAGACCCGCTCCTCTCCGCTGGTGCGGATAAGCAGGTCGATATCACTGTAGGGGGTTTGCAGTGCCGCAGAGATATCCGCTTCATTCACCTTGCTTTTCCCCTCGGCAATTAGCCGGTTGACCGCATGCACGATCTCTGCCCTACCGCCGTAATTAAGCGCAAGTACATGGGTCAGGTCGGTGTTGTTGCATGTCGCCTCTTGGGTTACACGTATGCGTTCCTGAAGTTTTTTGGAGAATGCTGAGATATCCCCGATGGCAAGAAAGCGTACATTGTTCTCCTGATAGGTGGCAAGTTCCTTTTGCAGGTATTTATCCAGCAGACGCATCAGGAAGTCGACTTCCAATTTGGGGCGCTTCCAGTTCTCGGTACTGAAGGCGTAGAAGGTGACGGTTTCAATGGTGGGATGCTTAGCGCAGTAGCGTGTCACGTCACGAATGATCTCCGCCCCCTGCTCATGCCCTTTGGTACGGTTGAGCCCTCGCTGCTGCGCCCATCTGCCATTGCCGTCCATAATGATCGCAAGGTTTTTGAGCACGCTTTTAGTCATCGGCGAGCTTTCGTGATTCATCGAGGATCTTCGAAGCGAGGGTCAGTTTGTCCGCCTTGCCAAGCGGGGTGATATGATCGGGTGTGATAAACTCGATCTCATTGCTGTCCGTACCGAAGCTGTCGCTGCCGCTTAGAAGATTGTAGCAGACGGCATCAACCTCTTTGGCATCAAGCAGTGCTTTGGCATTCTCCAGTCCGTGCGCTTCATCCATCTCTGCCTTGAAGGCAACGGTGCGGATGCCGTCTTTGTTGATACTGCTGAGGATATCGGGGGTCTGTGTCAACTCCAGCGTCCACGTCTCTCCAAGCATTGACTTCTTAAGTTTGCCGTTCTGTGGGAATGTTGGTTTGTAGTCCGAAACCGCTGCAACCATAAAGAGAAACGGTGTCTTTTGGATGAGCATACGCGGGTCGGCACTGTTCATACTGGCTTTGCTCATCACGCCTTTTTTGGCGACACGGATCGCATCGACGGTATAGTCAAGCATCTCTTCGGCACTCTCGACATCAATAGTATAGATATCTCTTGGGAGGTCATCGCTCTCTTTGGTCGTGATGTAGCAGACATCCGCACCGCGAAGATAGAGTGAGAGGGCAACCGCTTTGGCCATCTTGCCTGAAGAGTAGTTGGAGATGTAGCGCACCTCATCGATCTTCTCCCGGGTACCACCGCCGGTGACGACCACACGACGATCCTTCCAAAACGGATCGATCAGCATCGCCTTGGCTGTCTCGAAGAAGATATCTTCAGGATCTGCCAGTGCGCCCTCTCCGGTATCACCGCAGGCGAGCTGTTTGCTTTGCGGGTCGATGACGATGATGTCGTTGACACGCAGCATCTTGATGCTCCCTTCGGTATAGTGGTTTTTGAGCATCTGCGTATTGGCAGCAGGTGCGACCAGCAGTGTCCCTTTGAAAGCGAGTGCTGTTTGCAGCAGGATATTGTCAGCGATCCCTTTGGAGAGCTTGTTGAGTGTGTTTGCCGTTGCCGGTGCGATGATAAAGACATCAGCCTTTTTCCCCATATCGATATGGTTGAGATTACTGCTCCAGCTCTCACTCTCTTCGGTGAGTACCGGGTTGCGTGTGAGCGCTTCGAAGGTCAGTGGCGAGACAAAACGCCTTGCCGAGGGGCTCATGACCACATGGACATCCGCTCCCGCTTTGACAAAGAGTCGTGCAAGGTCGCACGCTTTGTAGGCTGATATGGAGCCGGTCACCCCAAGGAGTACCGACCTTCCGTTAAGATCTATCTGCATTATTTCGCTCCAAAAAATTT
>CAYPWA010000240.1:0-2524 GCA_964414325.1 uncultured Sulfurovum sp.
CAGGATCGTAGATATAGTCACAGACGGTGCAGATATATTTTTGTGCCATGTAATACTCCTTTTTCTTTTGAATATACCTTTTGTGTGTGTAGCAGGTGTGTATCTTTTGGGTTAAAATGCTAAAATACGTCCATAATATCTTCGAAACAAAGGACGAGTATGTCAGTCAAATGTGCATTTTTATTTCCGGGGCAAGGCTCTCAGGCTGTAGGGATGGGGGAGGATTTCTTCAAGCACTCCGAGATCGCCAAGCAGATGGTCGCAGATGCGAGCGAGAGAACGGGTATCGACTTTGAAACGCTGCTCTTTACCGAGAATGACAAACTGGAGAAGACGGAGTTTACGCAGCCTGCGATCCTACTGGTCTCAGCCATCGCACACAAGCTTTTCGAGAACGAGATGCCGATCAAACCGGTCTATGCACTGGGACACTCTCTGGGGGAGTTTTCCGCACTGACAGCCGTAGGGGCACTCGATCCTATTGACGCAGTGGAGCTTGTCAACCTGCGCGGTAAGCTGATGGCTCAGGCGTGCGAAGGGCAGGATGTGGGGATGCTGGTCTCGTTGGGACTGGACGACGCAACGGTCGAGCTGATCTGTGAGGAGCAACGTGCGGCAGGGATGCAGGTATGGCCGGTCAACTACAATGCCGAGGGGCAGATCGTCATCGCCGGTGTCAAGCCCGACCTGCAGAAGCTCGAACCGATCCTCAAAGAGGCCAAAGCCAGACGCGCAATGCTGCTCAATATGTCCGTAGCCAGCCACTGCCCGCTGCTCTCTTCTGCGACCGCACCGTTGGCAGAGAAGCTCGAAGCGGTACTCAGAGACGAGTTCACCGCACCGGTAGTCTCCAATGTCACAGCCGAGAAGTACAGTACCAAAGTTGAAGCGCTGGAGCTTCTGCCTCAGCAGCTGGTCTCTCCGGTACGTTACAAGCAGTCCATCGCCAAGTTTGACGATGAGGTGGATTGCTATGTGGAGTTCGGACACGGCGGCGTGCTCAAAGGGCTCAACCGCAAAGCGACCAAAAAGCCGCACTTTGTGGTCTCGGATATGCAGTCACTCGCCAATGCACTCGAAGAGGTAGCCAAACTTGGATAAGCCGCAACGTATAGCCATCATGGGTGCAATGCCCGAGGAGATCGAGCCGCTGATTGCCAAGCTGGAGGATGTCTCTACGACCCTCTATGCGGACAATACCTACTATGAGGGGCGATACAACGGACAGGAGGTGGTTGTCGCCTACTCCAAGATCGGCAAGGTCTTTGCCTCCCTTACTGCGACACTTCTGCTTGAGAAGTTCGGCTGTGATATGCTGCTCTTTTCCGGTGTAGCGGGTGCGATCAGTGAAGATCTCAAGATCGGTGATCTCATTATCGCAGACGGACTTTCACAACACGATCTGGACATTACGGCATTTGGTCACCCTTTCGGGTATGTACCTGAAGGTGAGGTGTGCATCCCAACCGATCCTGCATTGCGACAGATCGCCAAAGATGTTGCTTCGCAAAAAGGTATCGTCCTCAAAGAGGGGATCATCGCTACGGGTGACCAGTTCGTCGCAGATGCGAAGCGCAAAGCGTGGATAGGCAAAACCTTCGGTGCGGATGCACTGGAGATGGAGGGTGCTGCCGTGGCGGTGGTCTGTCATGCACTCAGAGTACCGTTTTTTATCCTGCGAGCTATTAGCGACAGTGCCGATATGGATGCAAGTTTCAACTTTGATGCATTTCTCGAGAGTTCTGCCAAAGTGAGTGCAGACTTCATCCTCTCGATGGTCGAAGAGATCGCCGCCGCATGAGCAAGCAATACCGCGACGGGGGCAAAGCGATCCCGATGAGTCGAAAGCTGCTCAAGGTGATCGGTAAGACCAATGTCAACTTCCGTCTCATCGGGGAGGGGGATCGTGTGCTGGTGGGGCTTAGCGGCGGTAAAGATTCGCTGGCACTGGTACACGCACTCAAATATATGCAGCGCCACGCTCCTTTTGATTTTGAGTTCGAGGCGTGTACGGTCAAGTACGGGATGCCTGACGAACACTACGACTATCTCTGCCGACATTGCGAAGAGTACGGTATCAAACATACCGTCTACGAGACAAAGATCTTTGAGATCTCCCAAGATACGATCCGCGAGAACTCCTCGTTTTGCTCCTACTTCTCCCGCATGCGCCGCGGTGCACTTTACACCTTCGCACAGGAACACGGCTTTACCAAAGTGGCACTGGGGCATCACTTCGACGATGCAGTGGAAAGCTTCTTTATGAATATGTTCTACAACGGCACCATGCGTGCCATGGCACCCATCTACAAGACGGGCAAAGGTTTCCACCTGATCCGTCCGCTCATCGAAGTGCGCGAACGCCAACTACGGGATTTTGCCGTAAGCAACGATCTACAGGTCATCGGCGATGAGGCGTGCCCAGCCATGCTCAAGGATGTCAAGATGCCCTACGCCCGTGCCAAGACCAAGATGTGGCTGGAGGGGATGGAGCAGGAGAACAAAGAGCTCTTCAAGATGATCA
>CAYPWA010000241.1:0-2520 GCA_964414325.1 uncultured Sulfurovum sp.
CCTCACTGCCCATAGGCAGCAGTGTCGCAGAGGCAAACGAGACCAAAAAGAGCGTCGTATAGACCATCAAGATGCGTAGGGGCGGATTCCATATCCGCCTTTCATGTCAACATCCAAAAACGCTATCTCTCCCGCTTTTGCCACTGCGATCTGTCCCTGACAAGCCAGTGAAGGCAGGGAGATATACTTCCCTATCTTGCAACCTTGGTGAAAATGCCCCTCGATGACCAGATCAACATCCGCGTAGTGTGCCGTGATCGTCTCGGCACGCTTATCAAACCCCTTGAAATGGCGGCAGATCTCTTTTTGGGAGAGTTTTGCCATACGATGGTCGATAATCCTCCGTTCAAACGGTCGTAACAGTGTCAGCGTAACCGGACTGCGCAGCATCTTGCAGTAGAGTCCGTACAGCATCCCCGCTTCAAACTTGTCCCCGTGCGAAAGCCCTACCCTTTTCTTCCCATAGGTAAAATAGACCGGCTGATCTTCTCTACTGTAAATATGCATATCGGGAAAGAGTTTGCTCAGACAGAAATCATGATTGCCCTCAAAGTAGTGGATCTCCATCTTTTTAGAGAGGCGTTGCAGTATCTCTATCGCTTCCTTGGAAAAGCTCTGAATATAGTCGTTGTACCCGAAAAGTAGATCAAAGTTGTCCCCCATTAAAAAGAATTGAGGTACCTCTATCTCACCCTTATCAAGACGGCGAAGTAGATGTAAAAAAGTGTCACCGTGATGGGGATAGTGGGAGTCGGCGATAAAGAGTGCTCCCTCCTTTATCTTACACGGTTCCTCGCTCTTCATTCCTCATTCCTCGTTATTTTACGGTACACACGCGATCGTAGGTAGTCCCATCCCCTCCTCGTAGCCACACATGAGGTTGGCAGCGGCAAGTGCCTGGGAGCTGGCACCGCGTAGGAGGTTGTCGATGGCGGAGCTGACAAAGAGTGCATTACCGTTGCGCGCGGCGAAGATGTCGCAGAAGTGCGTACCCGCCGTGCTCTTGATATCGACCGGTGTTTCACGGATACGTATGAACGGATCGTTGGCGTAGTGCTCTTTGAGGACGATCAGCGGATCGATATCGGCTTTGAGCGTACCGTAGACAGAGACCAGTTCTCCGCGTGTGGCGGGGATGAGATGGGGGACGAAATTGACCTGCATCTTTGCTCCGTGTATCTTCTGGATCTTCTCGGCGATCTCGGGAGCATGGCGATGTTTGAGCGGGTTGTAGGCGTGGATATTGTCATTGATAGAGACAAAGTGTGTACTCTCGCTCAGCTTTTTACCTGCACCGCTCACCCCTGACTTGGCATCCACAAAGAGTGGTGCAGAGGTGTCAAGATAGGGAATGAACGGCAAAATACCCAACAACGTAGCGGTAGGGTAGCACCCCGGTCCGGCAGCAAGATTGGTGCTTTTGAGCGCTTCACGGTAATACTCGATCAGTGCATAGACCGCCTCATCGAGATGCTCTTTGTCCTCATGGGGACAGTAGTGCGCCTCATAGGTCTCCAACTCCAGACGGTAGTCTGCCGAGAGATCGACCACCTTCAGTCCATTGTCTATGAGCCCCTTGGCAAAGCCCATCGAGGCTTTGTGCGGCAGCGCAAGGAAGACAAGATCGCAGTGTTTGAGCACCCCTTCTACACTCGCCTTGTCTACTGGAAGCGTCACCACTCCTTCCAAAGAAGGATGCAACGCTTCAATCGTCGTATCCCCCTGTGTCGTTGCCAGATAGGTCAGCTCGAATCCCGGATGGTTCACCAGCATCTTGACAAGCTCAAGCCCCGTGTACCCACTGGCACCTACTACCCCTACTTTGATCATTTGATTTCCTTCTTATCGTGACGGCTTTCGCCATACTGCATCATTTGAATTTTGTGAGGCACCACCGCACCTACATTCCTCACTACTTATTTCTCACTTATTGAGAACGATCTCTTCGTAAAGCACCTCATCGATATCGTAGGCTTTTCTGCCTCCCGGAAGGGTCAGTTCCACCTCATCCCCCTCCTCTTTACCGATCAGTGCACGTGCCATCGGTGACTGAAAAGAGATCAGACCGCATTCGGGTTTGGCTTCCATGCTGCCTACGATGGTATACTTCACCTCATCACCGCTCTCCTGACAGGTCAAGCAGACGGTCGATCCGAAACTCACGCGCTCATGTGCCAGTGTCGAAGGATCAACCACCTGTGCACGCCCGATGATATCCGTCAACTCCGCGATACGTGCCTCCATCAGCCCCTGCTTCTCTTTGGCGGCATGGTACTCCGCATTCTCCTTGAGATCACCCAGTTCTCTGGCTTCATCGATCACCTTGGCGATCTTGCCTCTCTCATGGGTCTTGAGTTGTTCAAGCTCCTCAGACAGCTTCACGTATGTCTCACGTAACATCGGCTCTTTTTGCACGATTGGTCCTTTTAAAAAATTTCTACTGTTAAATTGATGATTATTATACCAAAAGTATTCTATTTATCGTTATAATACGCCCATGAAAAAGATACTCATCACCAA
>CAYPWA010000242.1:0-2513 GCA_964414325.1 uncultured Sulfurovum sp.
TTATACCGCCGTATTGCCGCAGTAACCACACTTCTTCGCATCGATGGGAATCTCCATCGCACATTCGCTGCACTTCTTCGTAGTCGGTGCTGCTTCTTCCTCGGGCTCCTTGAGCTTATTGTAGGCTTTGATGAACATAAAGACGACAAATCCGAGGATCAGGAACGAGATTACATCATTGATGAACATACCATATTTGATCGCCGGAGCACCTGCTTTGTCAAGCGCTTCAATAGAAGCATACTCTTTGCCATCCAAAGCAATAAAAAGGTTTGAGAAATCAACATTTCCCATTAGTTTACCAACCGGCGGCATGATCACATTGTTAACCATCGATTTTACCACTGTTGCAAACGCACCACCGAAGATAAACCCGACCGCCATATCTACCATATTCCCTTTGATGAGGAACTTTTTGAACTCTTCTAACATCTGTTTTCCTTATTGTGTCATTTTTACATACCATTTTACAATACAAATATCTATCAAATGTCATAAAATATTTTTATACAAGTAGAATGCTCCTCGCCCTTCAACACTAACTTGATATAATAGACACTCTATTTTGAAAGGGGTCATGTTGAAACTCGTTGTAGTGATTACCGGAGCAAGCGGTGTGGGACTGGGAAAACGTTTTGTCGATCTACTGCCCGAAGAGATCGAAGCACATGTCGTGATCTCAGACAATGCCCTGACCGTAGAGACCTTCGAACATGACAATCTTACTCTGCATACCAACGACAATATCGCCGCATCGATCTCCAGCGGATCGTTCCGGGTTGATGCGACCGCTATCATACCCTGCTCCATGAACACCCTTGCCAAGATCGCCTGCGGCATCAGCGACAACCTCGCCACCCGTGTCGCCGCCGTGGCACTCAAAGAGCAGAAAAAACTCCTGCTCGCTCCCAGAGAGCTCCCCTTCTCCGCTATCGCACTGGAGAACATGCACAAACTCGCCTCACTCGGTGTCATCATCGCCCCACCCGTCATGGGCTACTATGCAGGCACCTCCTCTCTGGAGGATATGGAACGCTTTATCATAGGGAAGTGGTATGATGTGCTGGGCATTCCCAATGATCTCTATGCCCGTTGGGAATGAAGAATTAAGAGTGAAGAGTGAAGAGTTGTGGTATGCTTTCTTTCAGAAAGCTTTTGTTTTATGTTAGAGGAAAATATGACATTTTATCCCATTAATAGAATCATTGCAAAACAATGCCCACCGACACTCTTCACTTCCACAGGAGCACTCCTGTGAGAAAAGCCATCTACCCCGGTACTTTCGATCCGGTCACCAACGGGCATCTGGATATCATCAAACGTGCCTGTCATATGTTCGATGAGATCATTGTCGCTGTGGCAGACTCAAGGGCGAAAAACCCGATGTTCTCTCTGGAGCAGCGTATACAGATGACACAGGCTGCTACCCGTGATTTTCCCAAAGTAACGGTCATCGGTTTTGACAAGCTGTTGGTCGATCTGGCGGAGGATCTGGAAGCCAATATCATCGTCAGAGGACTGCGTGCGGTCAGTGACTTCGAGTATGAGCTTCAGATGGGCTATGCCAACGCCTCGCTCAAGCCCGATTTGGAGACCATCTATCTGATGCCAAGCCTTCAGCACGCCTTTGTCAGCTCTTCCGTGGTACGTGCCATCCTCGCCTATGACGGCAAGATTGACCATCTTGTCGATTCAGAGGTGCACAGGATCATACGGGAGTTGAGGAAATAATGTACATACTCTTCGAAGGGGTCGATACCTGTGGCAAAAGTACCCAGATCGATCTGCTCAAAGCATCCAAACCCGAGATCATCACGACCTTTGAGCCCGGAGCGACTGCTTTTGGCACACAGGCCAGAGAGATACTGCTAAGCGACTCTCTGCGTTCCAAACGTGCCGAACTGCTGCTCTTCCTTGCCGATCGTGCCGAGCACTACGAGGAGGTCATCGAACCCAACAAGGACAAGATCGTCATCTCCGATCGCGGCTTTATTTCGGGTCTTGGCTATGCCCTTGCCAACGGGGATTTCGACTTCGATGAACTTGTCGCACTCAACCGTTTCGCACTCAAAGACCACTTCCCCGATCGGGTCATCCTCTTTTTGACCGATATGGAGACTCTCCAGGAGCGCACCTCGCAAAAGAGGCTTGACGGCATCGAACTGCGTGGGCTGGAGTACCTCTTGCGCGTACAAGAGCATATGAGAGAGAGTATTCTCAGGCTGAACATTCCCCACCTTTTTATCGATGCCACCGATAGCATTGAAAATATTCATCAAGCCATTCTTACATATCTGAAGGTATAATTCCATAAATCTTGGCAGTAACGCCATCCTACAACAAGGAAATCCCATGATACAACCACTCCGCGGTATGAAAGACCTCATGTTCGAAGAGAGCGACCGTTTCGTTCACATCGTCAAAACAGCCATTGCTGTCGCACGCAAATACGGTTACGGCTACATCGAGACCCCTATTCTGGAAGAGACGGCACTCTTCAAGCGCTCTGTAGG
>CAYPWA010000243.1:0-2500 GCA_964414325.1 uncultured Sulfurovum sp.
TACGGCACAGGCGGGTACACACTCTTACGGTAAGAAAGAGAAGAAGAAAGATATCGTAGCGATCATGGCGGCACACGGTGCGCCGTACGTTGCGCAGCTTGCTCCGAACAAGTGGAAGTCCATGGCAAAAGGATTCCAGAAAGCACTTGAGACGGAAGGGCCATGTTTTATCAACACGGTTTCTCCTTGTTGTACGGAGTGGCGCTTCGACCCGAAAGACACCATCGGTATCACGGATCTAGCGACAGACTCTTTGATGTTCCCGATCTATGAGATCATCGACGGCCATGAGCTTAACATCCTCTACCGACCGAAGAACGTGCTCAAAGTCGAAGACTATCTCGGTGCGCAGGGGCGTTACAAACACCTCTTCAAGCCTGAGTACAGACATATTATCGACCAGATCCAGAAAGATGTGGATGACTACTGGGAGATGCTGCAAAGAAGAGAAGAAGCAAGAGTATAATCTCTTGTTTTCGATCCGGTGGGTTTTTCTGCCGGATATTCCATACGATATCTGACACAGAGAGTCAGATGCTACATGAACGTTCTATTTCCCCAAAAATTTTTACTTTTTAACTTTTAATTGTTCATTTACCTTGTATAATCTGACAAGATCAATCAAGGAGCAGAATATGCCACTATTAGACAGTTTTACCGTTGACCACACCAAAATGCCCGCACCTGCAGTAAGAGTTGCCAAGAAAATGAAAACACCGAGTGGAGACGACATCACCGTGTTCGACCTGCGTTTCTGTGTGCCTAACAAGGAGATTCTTCCTCCAAAAGGGATCCATACACTTGAACATCTCTTTGCAGGATTTATGAGAGACCATCTCAACTCCAAGAAAGTAGAGATCATCGATATCTCTCCGATGGGATGCCGTACGGGGTTCTATATGTCCGTACTTGGCAAGCCGCAGGCAAAGCGTGTTGCCAAAGCTTGGAAGGCTGCGATGAAGGATGTATTGAAAGTTAAGAGCGAAGCGGATATCCCCGAGCTCAATATCTACCAGTGCGGCACCTGCAAGATGCACTCACTCGGAGAAGCGAAGCTGATTGCCCACAATGTGATCGACCGCGGGATCGGTGTGATGGATAACAAAAAGCTCAAACTGAGCAAAAAGAAACTCAAGAAGATCGCCAAGGAGGGGAACAAATGCTGATCTGGATCCCCGTAGACGGAGAGAATGGACTCGATGCGAAGATCCTCCCTCAGCTTGAGGCATCTAAATGGGCACTGGTGGATTTCGATGCGGGTGAAGTGAAATCAATTCGGTTTTATGACACTAGAGAAGAGAGTGAAGAGGCATGGGTCGATTTTGTGGTTTTGATCAATAAATATGAGAACTATCTGGACTTTATGAATGAAGGAATGATGGTACTAGTAACAAGAGGTGAAGAGACGATTGAAGAGATTATCAATGCATTCAAGTTTAAAGAGCTTGATGAGATAGGGTTGTGATGAAGCGGTTTGCTTCATCAAGTGAGAAGTGAAGAGTGATGAGTGAGGAGTGGCAAGGGTATAGACCGGAGATTCGTGGAGATAAAAAGAAAGTTGTAAGTGATGACGGTTCATTGACACTTTTTTCAGAAGAGTTCGGTGAGGCGTATCACTCTCCCAAAGACGGGGCGCTACACGAGAGCCTGACGAAGCACGTCAAACCCGCCTTCGATCTACAGCAGGGAAAATCTTCCCTGAAGATCCTCGATATCTGTTTCGGTCTGGGCTACAACACCTTTGCAACGATCCATTATGTTAAAACCCGGAAGTTACCGACCAAAGTTCATATCGTCTCTCCCGAATTCGATGAAGCGCTGGTGCGTTCACTCAAAGATTTCACCTACCCACCCGAATTTGAAGACCTCAGATCTATTATCGAAGCGATCAGCAACGATTTCCACTACGAAGATGAACAGTTTAAGGTCGAGGTACTCATTGGAGATGCACGAGAACTTCTCTCCCAAAAAACTGCCCACTCATTCGACATCATCTACCAAGATGCCTTCAGCCCCAAGGTCAATCCGCTGCTCTGGACACACGAATGGTTCGCGGATATTCGTGCACACTGTGCGGAGGATGCGGTACTCACCACCTACTCTATCGCGGTAGCGACACGGATGGGGCTGCATGAGAACGGCTTTGTCTTGCACTACTTCGATGCCCCCGGCATCCGTCGTGCGCTTATTGCCTCTCCTCAGAGAATTGAGAGTTTGGAGTGGATCGATATGGCACTCAAAATTGAGCGAAACCCCTCAGCACGCAGTCTTAGAGATAGTGAACTGCGTCAGTAACTCATCTGTATCGCATCAATCTCATTCCACCCCATTGTTTTTCGTTTGGATCGATGGGTCAGGATATGGTCGATATAGCGTGCGAATAGATCGGTCTCGATGTTGACCTTGGTGCCTACCTTGTAGTGTCTCATCAGCGTATTTTCCAGTGTATGGGGGATGATGGTCAGACGAAAACTTCTCTCGAAGACATCATTGACAGTCA